>NZ_JBNYXS010000030.1:0-67771 GCF_051380775.1 Janthinobacterium pasteuri
TTTATAGCCTTGCCGGCCATCCAGATATTGCCGAACCACTGTCAGCTTGAACTGCTCGTTGTACTTGGTCATGAAAAAACCCCAAAAGTTGGTGTCCAACTTTTGGGGTTCAGTTCAAGATTCCGCCCTTTTTAATGGCTGCCGTTAGTGACGCTGGCTTAGAACCAGGTTTCCACCTGGAAACCATACGACGTGCCGCTGGTATTGTTGTTGTACACGGGACCGGAGTTGTTCGAGGCGTTGACCGAAGCGGTAGCCGCATCGTTCCATTTGCCGTACGTCACGAAAGCGCGCAGTTCAGGACGCGACCACAGGCCAGGACCGGCCGAGATCGTCGGTGCGATGGTCAGCTTGGTCAAACGCTTGGCCGGCAGGCCGCCCGCTTGCGTTACACGGTCCGTACCCAGTTCGCCCACCAGTTTGAAGTTGTTGGTGAACGCGTACACGGGACGCACGCCGACCGAGGTCCAGGTCGAGGAACCGGTGGCGTTCGACTCGTCTTTTTGCCACAGCGCGACGAATTCCATGCCGAAGTTTTCCATTGGCTGGATGGCCATGTCATTGAAGACGCGCGTGCGCTTCACGTCCGAACCGAACGAAGTGCTACCGGAGGCGCCCAACTGGCCGTTGCCGGAACCACCGACGCCGGGGCCGACGCCGTACTGCACGCCGAAGGTATTGCCGCCGCCGAAGACTTTGCCTTGACGGTGGAATGCCGACAGCTGCCAGCCATTGTGCTTCGGACCGTAGCCGTCGTTATCCTTGCCCTGACCGATGATGTAGGTGGCGGCGATGTCCAGCAAACCATCCTGGTTCACGGGAATGTCGCCGTAGATCAGGTTCTGGCGCACGGCCGAAGTGGTGCCCACCGCGTTGGTCACGGGATTCACGTTGCGCACGTCGTTATCCTTGAAGAAGGCATACGACAGCTTGCCCGTGCCCACAGGAATGCGGTCCAGGCCGGCACCGGTGCCGTTCATGTTGATGTATTGCAGATCCAGCATGTGGATGTCAGGACGGTAGTAGAAACGCTTGCCGACCCAGGCCGTGCCGCCGTTCAGGAAATCGAGTCCCTGCGCTTCCACGTAGGCTTTGACGATACCGAGCTTGCGGTCGCCGAAATCGGAGCTCGGCGCGTAAGCGTTGACCCAGATCGTGGCCAGGTAGTTCACGTCGCCGGACTTGGCGATGGCCTTGGTGTAGCCGAATTCCGTGTAGGCGTCGCACTCATTGCCCAGACGATATTTCATGGTATTGCCGCCCAGACCATAGCAGCTTTGCGGACCGCCGCCGTCAGCGGTAGTGCTGCCGGCGCCAGCGCGCAGGTAGCCGTGGAAGCCTTCCGCATCACCTGGGTACATGGGGCCGGCGGCGGCGGAAGCGCTGGCGATGGCCAGGATCAGGGCAGGTAAGGTTTTCAATGCAGTGCGATTCATGCGGTCTCCAGAAGAATGTAGGTGGTAGCGCTGGCGCCCCCGAGGACGGCCATCGCATACGGTCTAATGCCGAAAACTAAGTCTAGCAGCGCTTTTTTAACCAGCCTGATACAAAACGAACAAGTGACGATACTTTCTTCCAGAGTGTTGTTTTTGCTGCATATCGATACTCTTGCGCATCAACAAGGCAGCCAGGCCTGCCAGCTGCTGGTGCAGACGGAGCGTTATGGCAGCAACATCGTGGCTGACAACTACCGGCAGCACGATTCAATAATGTGGATGACTTCAAGCGCGGCTACCTGCAGGTGAAAGGCATCACGCCCGAGCAGGTCCGGCGCCACGCCGATGGCCGCTCTGGCGGTATCGGCGGGCCTGTTGCGGATACGCCACCGCCGTGACGCCTGTCATGGGCTTGTCACTTTGAACAGTTATCCTCCCCGGCTTGAACCCCACCTTCGCCGAGGAATGCATGAACACTGCTGTAACGTCGACCCCGAAACTGACCCTGCTGGCCATCGCCGCCAGCCTGACCCTGGCCGCTTGCGGCGGCAGCGACAATACGCCGGCGGAACCTTCCAAGCCCGTGGCGCAGACGGGCGTGTTCCTGGACGGTGCAGTGGAAGGCCTCGATTACGTGGCCGGTAGCGCGGCCAAGGCCAGCACCAATGACAAGGGCGAATTCATTTGCAACCCGGGCGATACGGTGGCTTTCAGCGTGGGCGGCCTGGCCCTGGGCTCAGCGCCATGCGGCGCTGTCGTCACGCCGCTGACGCTGGCCGCCAGCACGAATGTGGCGGACGACAAGGTCGTCAACCGCCTGCTGGCGCTGCAACTGCTCGATGACGATAGCGATCCGTCGAACGGCATCAAGCTCACGGCCGAAGTGAAGGCGGCGCTGGCCGGCAAGACCCTGGACTTTGCCGTCGCTCCGGCCGTCTTCAACACGGCCCTGGCCGCACACTTGAGCAGCGTGGGGGGAAAATTCGCCAGCCGCACGGTCGATGCCGAGCGCCGGGCGCTGGTGCGCGAGCATTTCGAAGACACGCTGGCCTCGAAAGCGGGCGCGCCCGTCAACGAAGCGCTGACGCAGGCCAACCCGGTGGGCGAAGTGAAAGTCACCGTGACGCGCTACCAGATCCAGGCGGCGGACAAATACTATGTGCCGTACGAAGGCGCGAATGCGAAGATCAAGGGCGAATTCCCGAACGGTTTCCTGCCATCGTATGGCTCGGGCCTGGCCTACAAGGGCAAGAATGCGGCCGGCGACCTGGAATTCTATGGCTTGACGGACCGCGGCCCGAACGGCGACGGCCCGCAGGTGCCCGACCCATCGGGCAAGGGCACCATCGGCAGCAAGATCTTCCCGTCACCCAGTTTCACTCCCTCGTTCGGCGTGATCACGGTGGGCAAGAACGGTGCCGTGCTGGCGTCCAGCACGCCGATCAAGGTATCGGCCACCGTCAACAGCTCGGGCTTGCCCGTGCCCGTAGGCGCGGTGGGCAATTCGGCCGAGATTCCCGTCATGGATGCGATGAAGTTCGACGCGACCGGCAAGGCTGTCTTCAACGCGGGCGGCCTCGATTCGGAAGCCATCGTCGTCGATGCGAAGCGCAATGCGCTGTGGGTGTCCGACGAATACGGTCCCTTCATCATCAGGATCGATGCCGCCACGGGCGTCATCCAGGCCAAGTACGAGCCAGGCAAGGGCTTGCCGGCGCTGTTTGCCAAGCGCCGCGCGAATCGCGGCATGGAAGGCATGACACTCGACACCAGCAACGACAAGCTGTATGCCTTCCTGCAAAGCCCCTTGTCTGACGGCAGTGCGCCGTACACGGTGACGAAGAAGAATGAACAGGTCGAGCGCTTCGCCCGCTTCACGCGCTGGATCGAATTCGATCCAACGACGGGCACCAGCGGCAAGATGTATGCGTATCCGCTGAATGCGGCCGATTACCAGGATGGCCGCACGGGCAACGCCAAGCTGGGCGACATGGTGGCGCTGGGTGGCGGCAAGTTCCTCGTCATCGAGCAGGGCGCCGCGCCATCGGGCAAGGTCTTCAACAAGCTGATGCTGGTCGAATTGAAGGGCGCTACCGATATCGCGGACGCCGCCTTCAATGCGACGACGTCCGACCTGGAAAAAAGCAGCATGGGCGGTGCCGCCGTCAATGGCGCCGACTGGGCGGCTGTCACGCCGCTCAAGAAAACCCTGCTGCTGGACTTGAACGCCATCGGCTGGGCGGCGGAAAAAGCGGAAGGCCTGACCCTGGTCGACGACTCCACCATCGCGCTGGCCAACGACAATGACTTCGGCCTGAAAACCAAGATCTTTGATGCAAATGGCGTGGAAGTGGAGAATGCCGACGTGACCAAGTGCACGGTCGACGCGAACGGCGCCATCGTCACCAGTGCTGCCGTCGGCTGCACCGCGGGCAATACCATCCGCGTGTCGCGCGGCGACGACCGCGAGCGCCCAAGCCGCTTGTGGATCGTGAAGTTCGCCAAGGCGCTCAATACGTATTGATGTAGTTTGACGGACGAAAAAAAGCCGCACAGCGTGAACTGTGCGGCTTTTTTACTGTGGGCCAGGCTTATTTTTTGGTGTAGGTATTGAGCCAATCGAGCACAGTGTGATGCCACAGCAGCGAGTTGGCCGGTTTCAGTACCCAGTGGTTCTCGTCCGGGAAGACCAGCAGCTTGCTCGGGATACCCTGGCGCTGCAGCGCCGTGAAGGTACCCAGGCCTTGCGCCGTAGGGATGCGGAAGTCCAGGTCGCCCTGTACCACCAGCATCGGCGTCTTCCAGTTCTTCACGAAGTTCACGGGATTGAACTGTTCGTGCTTGGCCGGCGCATCGTAGTACGGGCCGCCGTTTTCCCACTCGGTGAACCACAGTTCTTCCGTCGCGTAAGCCATGCCGCGGTTGTCGAACACGCCGTCGTGGTTGACCAGGCATTTGAAGCCGTCCGGCCAGTTACCGGCGATCCAGTTCATCATGTAGCCGCCATAGGACGCGCCCAGCGCGCAGCTGCGCTCGCGGTCCAGCCACGGGAACTTTTTGGTGGCCGCTTCCAGGCCCTTTTGCAAGTCGACCAGCGGCTTGCCGCCCCAGTCGCCGCTGATGGAATCCGTGAACTTCTGGCCATAGCCGGTGGAGCCGTGGAAGTCGATGAAGACGGTGGCGTAGCCGGCGCCCGCATACACCTGCGGATTCCAGCGGTAGCTCCAGCTATTGCCAAAACTGCCTTGCGGGCCGCCGTGGACGAGGAAAGCGATGGGATATTTTTCACCCGCCTTGGCATTCCACGGCTTCATCACGTGGCCGTAGACGGTGTCGCCATTCGCGCCCGCGAACGAGAATTGTTCATATTCGCCGAAACGCACATCGGCCAGCGCTTGCGCATTCTGTTTCGTCAGCTGGACCATCGGCGCGTTTTCCGACTTCGCGTCGAGCTTGCGCGTGTACAGCTGTGCGCCCGAGGCCAGGTTGGCTTGCGCCAGTACGATGGTATTGCCGCGCACGTCGAAGTCGCCCACGGCGCCCTTGCCCGTCAGCGCATTGACCTTGCCGCTGGCCGCGTCGATGTGGAACAGGCGGTGCTGGCCCACGTCATCGGCGGCGACCAAGAAGGCCTTGCTGTCCGGCGTCCAGCGGAAGTCCGCCACCGAACGATCCCAGTCATCGGCCACGGTGCGTTTCTTGCCCGTGGCGACATCCATCAAGACCAGGTGAAAGCGGTCCGCCTCGAAGCCCGGCTTTGTCATGGCGACATACGCCAGCGTGCGGCCATCGGGCGAGTAGGTGGCTTTCGCATCCCAGGCCGGATTGTCGGCGGTGAGATTGCGTGGCGCCTGGCCGCCGGCGGCAGGAATCGTGTAGACGTCGAAGTTGGTCGACCACGATTCCGTGCGGCCGGCCACGCGCACCGAGAAGGCCACCGTCTTGCCATCCGGGCTGAAATGGTATTCGCTGTTGTCGCCGAACGGCTTCGATGGCGCGTCGCCATCGAGGGTGCCGCTCAGGCTGACGGGCGCGGTGCTGACCTTGCCGCTGGCGTCGATGGGCGCCGAGTACAGTGCATTGCGGCGGCCATCGGCCCAGGTATCCCAGTGGCGCACGAACATCTGGTCGTAGACCATGCCGCTGGCCTTGTTCCTGGCTTTTTCATCCAAGCGTTTTTTCGTGCAGGCGAGGTCCGCGCAATCGAGGAAGACGCCCATGCTGAAGGCCAGGCGGTCGCCCTGCGGCGACAAACGGTAGGTATCGACATCCAGCGCCAGGTCGGTGACCTTGGCCGCTTCGCCGCCGTTCAGGGGCAGCCGCCACACTTGCGAGGAGCCGGAGCGGCCCGAGAGGAAGTAGATGGCGTCGCCGTTTGGCGACCATTGCGGGTCGCTGGCGCTGGACTCGCCGCGCGTGAGCTGGCGCGGCGCCGTGTTCGGCGCGCGCAGGTCGATCATCCACAGCTGCGTGTTGCCGCGGTTCTTGTCCAGATTGGTGCTGCGCACCGTATAGACGACGCGCGTGGCGTCCGGCGACAGCACAGGACTACCCACGCGCTCCATGGCAACCATGTCTTCCACGGTAAAACCGCGCGGCGCGGCCAGCGCAGGTTCTGCAGCAACGGCGGTGGTGGCCATGGCGGCACTGAATGCTCCCAAGAGCAGCAGACGTAAACTCATTCAAACTCCCGTTTTATATTGCGACGTTATCGATATGGTATTGACGTGGCCGGCTGTACCGCCGGCAGCCCGACATCATAGCAACAAAGACGCGCCAGCTGCGGGAGTTGACCGCCGGTTAGCCGGCTGGCAGTGCCAGTTGGTCGAGTGGTCGGGCGCGCAGATGTTTTCTTACAGAAACAGCTGTTTTTGTGCAAAGTGCTAGACTGCCGGCCTTTGACAACTACTCTCGACACCCATGCGCCTGACTTCCCTCGCCCTGACCGCCGCCGCCCTGTTTGCTACCTTGCCAGCCCAGGCGGCCACCATGCCGACGCTCGAAGAAATCCACGCCGCCGTGCAGGCGGGCGTGGCCAAGACCCGGGCCAAAATACAATCGACTTTGCCGGTACCAATCGCCGTCAAGGTCACCAGCTTGACCGGCTGCCAGGATTCGCAGGAAGTGCCGGGCGAAGTGGTGTGCCTGGTTGGCATGAGCGGGGGCATGCGCGATGCTTTCATGGTGCTGCCGCTGCGTAACGAGAACGGTACCTGGGTCGGCGTCGAGCGCAAGGACGCCAGGTTCGCGGGACCGTCTCCGGCCGAGGCGCAAGCGATGATACGCGCCTGGGCCAAGGAAGAAGTGGCGCGCGATCCGGAAGCGGCCAAGGATGTGCAAATGCAGGAAGCGCAAAGCACCATGCAGGTCAAGGCCGTCAACGAGTGCGATGTCAAGCGCAAGACGGGCTACCTGGTATGCGATACGGAATTGAGCGTGCCGAGCCGTCCGGAAGGCATCAAGACGGAACTGACCTTCATGCTGGAAAGCGGCAACTGGCGCTACGTGCCGCGCTAGGCAGCCGACCGCCCTCCGCTCTCGCACCAGCCTGAACCTTCTCCCTGCATAGCGCCAGCGCCTTTTCGGGACGTCTGGCGCTGGCGCACCCCATTCCTTTCCTGCACATCATGCCTATGTGGTGGCCCATGAGGCCGCCGGCAGGCATGCGCCTCCATCATCGGCAGGATGCATACAATTCCACGAAATCAATATAGCTGAATTAATATATTTATTGATTAGTTATTTATATCCAATGAAAACGATAGAATTGGTGATTATTTTTGAATTAGTGGTCATTGTGCTAGATAAACTAATTTATTTGTTTTAATCATTATTTTGTGCGTATGATAGTGATAATGCGAAAGTAAGCGCCGCGATGCCAATGTCTGGAGAGCCGCCTTGGTGAAAAAAATAACGAGTAGCGAACTGCTGCTGGGAATGTATGTCGAGCGCCTGCCAAGGCTGGAATAAAGTGAATTTTGTTATCAATAAGATATTAAAATAAAGGCGCCAGTGCCGCATCCTTTTCCCTGTCTGGCGACCGTTCCTTGTCCGCATACCCGTCAGCGTACGGGCTACTTCTGAGGATGTGACCATGCGACTCAATCTTCCCGTCAACGATACCGAGATCAAGCTGAGCGATACCGAGACCATCGTCTCGACTACCGACTTGCAAGGCAATATTACGTATGCGAACCCGTACTTCATCGCCGTCAGCGGTTACAGTGCGGAAGAATTGATCGGCGCGCCGCAAAACATCCTGCGCCATCCGGACATGCCGGTCGAAGCGTTTGCCGATTTCTGGGCCACCATCCGCTCGGGGCGTTCGTGGAGCGGCATGGTCAAGAACCGTTGCAAGAATGGCGATTACTACTGGGTGCTGGCGAACGTGACACCGGTGGTCGAGGATGGCGTCGCTGTCGGCTACATGTCCGTGCGCACCAAACCGACGCGCCAGCAGGTGGCGCAGGCGTCCGCCCTGTACGCGCGCATCAAGGCGGGACAGGCCGATGGCATCGTCATCAGCCAGGGCGCGGCCGTGCGCACGGGCTGGTTGGCCAGGCTGGCAAGCTTGCGCGACCTGGCGCTAGGCAAGCGCATCGCCTGGAACCTGGGCTTGCTGAGTCTGGTATTGCTGCTGCAACTGGCGTGGAATGCGGGCGTGCTGCCGGCCAGTGCGGGCGGCTGGCTGACGGGCCTGTCTGTGGTAGCGCTGTGCGCGACCCTGTATTTCTGGCACAGCTTGCACCGCGCCGTATTGCAGCCCTTGCAACAGGCGCGCCAGGCGTGCGACGTGATGGCGGGCGGCGATCTGACGGGCGAGCTCGATACCACGCGGCGCGACGAGATGGGGCAGCTGCTGCGCTCGCTACGCCAGTTGCGCGTGAATTTGCACTCCATCGTCGGCGATGTGCGCGGCAATTTCCTGCGCATCAGCATGGCCAGCCAGGAAATCGCCGCTGGCAATATGGATTTGTCGGGCCGCACGGAAGCGCAGGCGTCCGCCTTGCAGCAGACGGCTTCGAGCATGGAGCAGCTGGCGGCCACGGTGCAGCAAAACAGCGGCAACGCCGTGCAGGCCAGCGACATGGCGGGCAAGGTACATGGCTTGGCGGGGCGGGGCGGTGAAATCGTCGGCCAGATGGTGACGATGATGGCCGACATTAACGCTTCATCGAAGAAGATCGGCGACATTACCGGCATTATCGAAGGCATCGCCTTCCAGACGAATATCCTGGCCCTGAACGCGGCCGTCGAAGCGGCGCGCGCGGGTGACCAGGGGCGTGGTTTTGCCGTCGTGGCGGGCGAGGTGCGCAGCCTGGCTCAGCGCAGCGCGTCGGCCGCCACGGAAATCAAGCAATTGATCACGGCCTCGCTGGCACAAGTGCAGGCCGGTGCGAAGCTGGCGCAACAGGCGGGCGTCAGCAGTGCCGAGATGCTGGGCGCCGTGCAGGGCGTGCACGGCATCATGGAAGAGATTGCGTCGGCCTCGCGCGAGCAGAGCCATGGCATCGGCCAGGTCAACATGGCTGTCACGCAGATGGATGAAGTGACGCAGCAGAACGCGGCGCTGGTGGAGGAATCGGCGGCCGCTTCGGCGTCGCTGCAAGACCAGACCCTGCAGCTGGAGCAAGCGATGGCCCTGTTCAAGCTGGAACGGCGGCGCGGTGGCCAGGCAGGCGCCGCCACGCCCCGGCGCGCTACAGCAGGCGCTCTGACAGCGCCTTGAAGGGAACCTTGGGCACGAGGAAGGCAAACGGTTTTGACACGGGCGGCAACTGCTCCAGCAAGCCGCATTCGGCGCGCAAGGCAGTCAGCGCTTGCACTTGATCCAGATCTACGGGCAAGTCGATTTCACCGAAGACCAGCTGGTCGTTGCGTGGCACATGCGCGATGGCCGCATCCTGGCAAGCGAGGAAGGCGACGGCATCGTGCCAGTTGCCGAACAGCGCTTGCCAGTCGGTATCGAGGCAATGGGCCGCTGTGATCTCCGCCTGCACCTCCAGCGCTGGCGCGCTGCCGGCGCCGCTGGCAATGGTGCAATTGGCTTGCGTGGCGCTGACCTCCAGCGTCATCCCGGCGGCCAGGTGCGTCGGTAATATATCGCTGAACAGGCGCGTGCCCAACGCATGGGGCAAGCTATCCATGATGTTTTTCAGAAAGTACACGCAGGGCACGTCCGGCGCGCCCGCTGGCGTGTGCTCCAGGTACAAGCGCCAGTTGCTTTGCAGGGGCGATGGCAGCAGCTTGCGTAACGGACCGGGCAGGGCCGGGCCGAAATGCCCGTGGCGGTAGGTCAGCACGGTAAATGGCGTCTTGCCGCCGCGCTGCCACAGGGTCACGCCGGCGGGCAGCAGTTGCTGCGCGGCAGCGGCGTCCACCAGCCAGCTCACGTAGACGACGTCGCGCACGTCGCTGTGCAGGGTCAGGAAGGGCAGGCGGGACATCATCGCCTGGCGTAGGTTGGCAAAACGTGTGCAATTGGCGAGCGCGGCAAACAGGCGCCCCGGCCAGCCCACGCGCGGATGACGGTAAGAGTTGTCTTGCAATTGGGAACTTTCAGATGCGGTGATGCAGGCGGACGGCGCCGCCTGCCGGAGACGCTAGGTGTTATTGCATATGCCAGCCGTGGCTGACGACGATCGATTGGCCGCTCAGTGCCGTCGACGGGAACGCTGCCAGGAACACGGCTGTTTGCGCCACGTCCTGGGTGGTGGTGAATTCGCCGTCGATGGTGTCTTTCAGCATCACTTTCTTGATCACGTCTTCTTCGCTGATGTTCAGCTGGGCCGCCTGTTCGGGGATTTGCTTGTCGACCAGCGGCGTGCGCACGAAGCCGGGGCAGATGACATTGGCGCGGATGTGGTCTTTCGCGCCTTCCTTGGCCACTACCTTGGCCAGGCCCAGCAAGCCATGCTTGGCCGAAACGTAGGCGCTCTTGAAGGGCGAGCCTTCGTGCGAGTGCACGGAACCCATGTAGATGATGGCGCCGCCGCGGCCGGCCTTGATCATTTCGCGCATGCAGGCGCGCGTGGTGAGGAAGGCCCCGTCCAGGTGGATGGCCAGCATCTTTTTCCATTGATCGAACGGGTAGTCGACGACAGGGCTGATGATCTGGATGCCCGCATTGCTGATCAGGATATCGATGCCGCCGAAGTGGGCCGCAGCATCCGCCACGCCCTTGTCGACCTGCGCTTCGCTGGAGACATCCATGGCGACGGCAAACGCCTGGCCGCCCGACTGCTTGATTTCCTCGGCCGTCTTGCTGGCCGCTTCCAGGGCCAGGTCGGCGATGACCACCTTGGCACCTTGTTTTGCGTATTCAATGGCCATTTCCTTGCCGATACCACTGGCGGCGCCGGTAATCAGTGCGACTTTGTCTTTGAGTTGCATATTAATCCTTTGCATTGCGTGTTGGAGTGATCGTGGGAAGTCAGACTATGCCAGTATAGCCAGAAAACGTGCCGCGCATGGCCCGCGCACGCCTACAAACCGGCTTGCCTCGCCTGTAACTCTTGCAGGCGCCAGGCGCCGGGATTGGTGCCCGCCCAGGTGCGAAACGCGTGATTGAACGCGCTTTGTTCCTGGTAGCCGAGCAGGAAGGCGATATCGACCAGCGACAAGTCCGGCTCGCGCAAATAATCGCGCGCCAGGCCATAGCGGGCCTGGTCCAGCAGAGCCTGGAAACTGGTGCCCGCATCGGCCAGTTTGCGCTGCAGGGTACGTGGCGTGACGGCCAGGGTGGCGGCAACGCTGGCCAGCCGGGCCGAACCCTGGCGCAAGCCCGCCACGATGGCTGCATGGACCTGTACCTCGATGGCGCCGCCGTTCCCTGCGGCAGCCTGGCGCTGCGCGAGCAGTTGTTCCGCATGCTGGCACAGCACGGGGTACAGGCTGACGTCGGCGTTCGGCACGGGCCAGTCCAGCAATTGCGCGTCGAAGCTGGCCGTGTTGGCGGGGCCGTTGAAGGCGGGCAGGCTGCCCAGCACGCGCACGTATTCGTCGCGATGCGCGGCGTGGCGCAGCAAGTCGCCGCCGCCATCATGGGTAAACGTTAGCCGGGCCGGCGGCAGCGGCAGGCCCGCCAGCCAGTCGCCGCAGACTTTGACGCCGGCAAAGACGCTGTCGACCAGATGCCGGCTGGCGCCCGGATAGTGGCTGGCCCAGCGGTAATGCGCGACGGCGCCATCGCGCTGCAATGTCGAGCGGCCCAGGTCATGCGCCAGCCGTTCATAGCGGGCCGTCTGTTCCAGTGCCTGGCCCACATTGCTGCAACTGAGTAAAATCAAGCCATACGCGCTGTACGTGCCCATGCGGACTCTCTGGCCCACGTGCAGGCCGAAATGCGCGTCGCCCGCCAGTTGCGCGCCCGCATCGAGCAGGCGCACGTAGTCGCGCGCGGCCAGGCTGGCCGCTGGCGCTTCCAGGCTGTGCGGCGCCACGCCGGCTGCCTGCGCCAGGCTGACGTTATCGATGCCGTGCGCGCCCGCCGCTTCCAGCAGCGGCTGCAGATAGGCGCCCGCGACCCTGCCTTCCGCGTGTTGGCTGTCAGTGCCTGGCATGATGGAACAATGCAATTGTCATGAAAAACCAATACCCTTCGTCTCTGGCGGCATATGCTCTTGATCTAGCAAGAAAATCAGGCAGGGACAGTATAGCAAGCCGCCGTGGCGCGCAACTGAGCAAACACAGGGGATGTCGATGCAACGCTGGAATGGCTGGGGGGACGAGAGCGTCACGTATGCGCTGAGCGCGGAGGCGCTGGCTTTTTTGGGTGAGCGCCTGGGGCCGGGCAACGGCATGCTCGATGCCACATTTGACGAGGCCTGCGCGCGGGTTCCCGCTTCGCGCCTGGCGCCGCATCCGCTGATCGACACCACGCCTGCCACGCGTGTGCGCCATGCGCTCGGTCAAAGCCTGCCTGACTGGTTCAAGCTGCGCCACGGCCGCATCGGCGCGGTGCCCGATGGCGTGGCCTTTCCCGACAGCGCGCTGCAGGTACGCCAGCTGCTTGAGTATGCGCGCCAGGCGTGCGTGGCCGTGATACCGCACGGTGGCGGCACCAGCGTGGCCGGGCACCTGACGGTGGCGGCGGGGTCGCGTCCTGTGCTGTCGCTGAGCCTCCGGCGTTTGTCTGCGCTGGGCCATCTGGACCGCGAGGCGCAGCTGGCCACGTTTGGCGCGGGCGTCTACGGCCCCGACCTGGAAGCGCAGCTGCGCGCGCATGGCTATACCCTGGGTCACTATCCGCAGTCGTTCGAATATTCGACGTTGGGCGGCTGGATCGCCACGCGCTCGTCGGGCCAGCAATCGCTGCGCTATGGCCGCATCGAGCAGTTGTTTGCGGGTGGCGAAGTGGAAACGCCGGTCGGCACCTTGAGCATCCCCACGTTTCCCGCTTCGGCGGCCGGCATCGATTTGCGCGAAATGGTGCTCGGCTCCGAAGGGCGGCTGGGCATCCTGACGCAGGCCACCGTACGCATCTCGCCGCTGCCGCCCCATGAAGCATTCCACGCCGTGTTTTTCGCCGACTGGGGCCAGGCGCAGGCGGCCGTGCGGGCGCTGGCCCAGTCGCGCCTGCCCCTGTGCATGCTGCGCCTGTCGAACGCGCTGGAAACGCAAACCATGCTGACCCTGGCCGGCCACAGGAAACTGGTGGGACTGCTGGAGCGCTACCTGTCCCTGCGCGGCTGCGCACAAGGAAAATGCATGCTGATGGTAGGCGTCAGCGGAGACGCGAAACCGGCGCGCGCGGCCCTGCGCAGCGCCCTGGCGCTGGCGCGGCGGCACAAGGGCGTGCATGTGGGGCGGCACATGGGCGACAAGTGGAAACAGGGGCGCTTTCGCAACGTTTACCTGCGCAATGGCGCCTGGGAACACGGCTATGTCATCGACACGGTGGAAACGGCCGTCGACTGGCCGCGCGTCACGCTCATGATGGCGGCGCTGGAGCAGGCGGGGGCCGGCGCGCTGGCCGCGCATGGCGAGCAGGTGCACGCCTACACGCATCTGTCGCATGTGTATGCACAGGGCGCCAGCGTCTACACCACGTATGTGTACCGGCTGGCACCCACGTATGACGAAAACATGGCGCGCTGGCGCAGCCTGAAGGACGCGGCTTGTGCCGCCATCGTGGCCAACGGCGGCACCATCAGCCACCAGCATGGCGTGGGCACGGATCACGCGCCGTGGCTGGCCGCCGAAAAGGGCGAGCTGGGGATTGCGGCCATGCGCGCGCTGCTGCGCCAGTTCGACCCGCAGGGCATGATGAACCCCGGCAAACTGCTGCTCGAGGCCGGGGGGGGATTGTGAGCAGGGAGGATTTGCCTGGCGTCCTGGCGCGCGACTGGGATGTGCTGATCGTCGGCGGCGGCATCACGGGCGCCGGCATCCTGCTGGAAGCATCGCGGCGCGGCTTGACGGCGCTGCTGGTGGAGCAGCGCGATTTCGCCTGGGGTACGTCGAGCCGTTCATCGAAGCTGGTGCACGGCGGCTTGCGTTATCTGAAGCAGGGTCAGTTCGCGATGACGCGCGAGTCGGTGCATGAGCGGCAAGCCTTGCTGACGGATGCGGCCGGGCTGGTCGAGCCGCAAGGCTTTGCCTTTGGCGACTACGTCGGCAGGAAACCGGGGCGGCGCCAGTTCATGCTGGGGCTGGCCATCTATGACGTGATGGCGGGCCGGCGCGCGCGCCGCTATGTCGCCGCAGACGATTTTGCCATGCTGGCGCCGCACATCCAGCGCGAAGGCTTGCAGGGCGGCATGCTGTACCAGGATGCCAAGACGGACGATGCGCGCCTGGTGCTGCGCGTGCTGCACGAGGCGCGCCGCCATGGCGGCGTGGCCGTCAATTACCTGGGCGTGGCATCGCTGCTGCGTGAAGATGGCAAGGTCGTGGGCGCCATGCTCAAGGATGCTGTCGATGGCACGGCGCCTGCCGTGTGCGCGCGGCTGGTGATCAGCGCCACGGGCGCCTGGGCTGACGGCTTGCGCGGCCAGGTGGGAGAAAAGCCGAAGCTGCGGCCCCTGCGCGGCAGCCATCTGCTGCTGCCTGCCTGGCGCCTGCCGCTGGCGCAAGCTGTCAGCCTGATGCATCCGCAGGATGGCCGTCCCGTTTTCGCCTATCCCTGGGAAGGCGTGACACTGGTGGGTACCACCGATGTCGACCACGGTGCCAGCCTGGACCTGGAACCGGCCATCACGCGCGGCGAACTCGATTACCTGCTGGTGGCGCTGCGCTGGCAGTTTCCACAGCTGGCGCTGGGCGAAGTCGACGTGCTGGCCACGTTTGCCGGCGTGCGCCCCGTGATCGACAGCGGCCAGCTTGATCCGTCGAAGGAAGCGCGCGAACATGCGCTATGGCTGGAAAGCGGCTTGCTGACGGTAGCGGGCGGCAAGCTGACGACGTTTCGCGCGATCGCCCTCGACGCACTGCGCCGCGCCGCGCCACTGCTGCCGGGCTGGCAGGCGGATTTGAAGCCCTTGCCTATTTTTGACGCCACGCCGCCCCTGTCGGGCAAGGCCTTGCTGCTCGATGGCGAACAGCGCGCGCGCCTGCTGGGCCGTCTTGGTGCGGCCGCGCAGGCGCTGTGCGATGCGGCGCACGACGGCGAACTGGAGCAGATTCCCGGCACGCAGACCCTGTGGGCGCAGCTGCGCTGGGGCGCGCGCAACGAGGACGTGCAGCACCTGGACGACCTGCTGCTGCGGCGCACGCGCCTCGGGTTGCAGCTGGCAGGCGGCGCGCTTGCTATCATGCCGCGCCTGCGCGCCATCTGTCAGCGTGAACTGGGCTGGGACGATGCGCGCTGGGAGGCGGAACAGGCGCGCTACCTGGCCCTGTGGCGCCGTCATTACAGCGTGCCGCAAGACGCATGACGCCACGATAAAAACAACGATAAAAAATATATAAAGGAGAGCATCATCGAGACCATCCTGTTTGGCCAGCCCCTGGCGCTGGGCGACGCCCGCATCACCTACGACAGCCTGTCGCCGCTGGACCTGCGCCAGCCCGTGGCTGTCCTCGTCGATGACCTGGGCGAAGACTTGCTGCAAATTACGTGCGCGAATGGCGATATCGTCGACGTAGGCTGGTATCCGGCCTGGAACGAACAGGGACGCTTGCGCGTGGTGGCCGTGCGCGGGCAGGACTGGGAAGCACCCGTGTTCAGCACGCAGCCGGAAAAAGATCCGCAGGCACTGCTGCAGGCGCTGCGCGCCGCGCTGGCCGCATTGGCTCAAGCGGGCTGAGGCCATGGCCCGCATATCCGGCCAGGGGCCGTACATTCTTGCCATTGACAATGGCACGCAAAGCGTGCGCGCACTGCTGTTCGACCGTGAGGGGACGTTGGCGGCGAAGGCGCAAGTGTTCCTGGAGCCGTATTACTCCGAGCACCCCGGCTGGGCCGAGCATGACGCCGACGGTTACTGGCAAGCCGTGTGCGAAGCGTGCCAGCAGTTGTGGCGCAGCACCGTCATTGAAAAATCGTCGGTCGCAGGCGTGGCCGTGACCACGCAGCGCGGTACGGTGGTCAACGTGGATGAACATGGCGCCCCCCTGCGCCCTGCCATCACCTGGCTGGACCAGCGCAGCACGCGCGACATTCCCCGGCTGGCGCCGTGGTGGCGCGCCGCCTTCCGCGTCACGCGCCTCGAAGGCACGATCACGTACTTCCGCCGCGAGGCCGAAATCAACTGGATCAGCGCGCACCAGCCCGACATCTGGCGCCGCACGCACAAGTTCCTGCTGCTGTCGGGCTTTCTGAACCACCGCCTGTGCGGAAAGTATATCGATTCGACGGGATCGCAAGTGGCGTACATCCCGTTCGACTACAAGCGCCATGCCTGGGCCGGGCGCTTCGACTGGAAATGGCAGGCGCTGGCGATTCGACGCTCCATGCTGCCGGAGCTGGTGACGCCGGGCACGCGCATGGGCGCCATCACGGCCGCAGCGGCGGCAGCGACGGGCATCCCGGAGGGCACGCCCTTGCTGGCGGCAGCGGCCGACAAGGCTTGCGAAGTGTTGGGTGCCGGCTGCGTCGAGCCGCATGTGGCGTGCCTCAGCTACGGCACCACGGCCACCATCAATACGACCAACCGCAACTACGTGGAAGTGACGCGCTTCATTCCGCCGTATCCGGCTGCCATGCCGGGCGCCTACAGCACGGAAGTACAGATTTTCCGCGGCTACTGGATGGTCAACTGGTTCAAGGAGCAGTTCGGCGACCGCGAGCGGGCGGCGGCGGCCGACGATGGCACGGGCCTGTCAGCCGAGGCGCTGTTCGACCGCCTGGTCGAGACCGTGCCCCCCGGCTCCATGGGCCTGATGCTGCAACCGTACTGGAGCCCGGGCATCAAGGTGCCGGGTCCGGAAGCGAAGGGTGCCATGATCGGCTTTGGCGACGTGCACACGCGCGCGCACATCTACCGCGCCATCCTCGAAGGCCTGGCGTATGCGCTGCGGGAAGGCAAGGAGCGCATCGAGCGGCGCAGCGGCATTGCGATTACGGAGTTGCGCATTGCGGGCGGTGGCTCGCAAAGCGACGCGGCCATGCAACTGACGGCCGACATCTTCGGCTTGCCCGCTGCGCGCGCCCACGTGTATGAAAGTTCGGGCCTGGGCGCAGCCATTGCCGCCGCCGTAGGCCTGGGCTGGCATGCGGATTTTCCCGTCGCCGTGAAAGCCATGACACGCAAGGGCAAGGTATTCCAGCCGCACCCCGGGCACAGCAAAGTCTATGAACAACTGTACCGGCGCGTGTACCAGAAGATGTATGCGCGGCTGCAACCGCTGTATCGCGAGATCGCCGACATCACAGGCTATCCGCAGCAAGATGGTTTTTAAATCGCATTGCGAATCATTCGCATTCAGTATATGATGTGTTCCGCATTTCACTAAGGCAACTTATCCCGGTGACTGCAGTGCGCCGCCGGCCATGCGCTGGCGGCATGTCCGCGCGGGCAGAGTTCCGCCGCAACGCTTCCTTCAACGCCGCCGCTTGATTGTGCACCGCCATCCTCTGCCCCAGCATTTTTTCATTCCACAAGCATGAAGTAGCAAACCCAGGCAAGGATAGCGATGAAGAGCAGCAAACAACGATTGACCCCGCTGGCCGCCGCGCTGGCGCTGGCATTGGCCGGCGCGCATGGCCATGCGTGGGCCGCCGCGATGGCCGACAAGGCCGATGCGGTGCAGATGCCCGCCATCAGCGTGTTTGGCGAGGCCATCAGCGCCGGCACGGCCGGACGCTCGTATATCAGCAGCGCCGACATCGAACGCCAGCAGGCCGACAATGTCGCGTCCTTGCTCGACACCTTGCCCGGCGTGGACCTGGCCGGTACGGCCCGTCCCAGCGGCCAGAGCCTCAATATCTGGGGCTTCAATAAAGTACAGGACGTGAAAGTCATCCTCGACGGCGTGCCCAAGGGCTTTGAAAAATACCGCCAGGGTTCCATCTTCATCGAGCCGGAACTGATCAGGCAGATTGAGGTCAACAAGGGCGCGCATACCAGCCTGTATGGCAATGGCGGCTTCGGCGGCGTCATCACGGTCGAGACCAAGGATGCGCAAGACCTGCTGGAAGGCGGCGAGAACGTAGGCGCCATGCTGAAGTATTCGCGCCACTCGAACAATGCGGAAAACGACGCCACCGTGGCCGTGTATGGCCGTAGCGCTGATGGCCGCTTCGATGCGATGGCGTTTACCACGCAGCGCAAGTCGGACGATTTGCGCAAACCCGATGGCAAGCCATTCCGTTTTTCCGCCATCGACGCGCCATCGAGCCTGGCGAAGCTGAATATCCGGCTGACGCCGGAGCAGTTGCTGACCCTGACGGCCATGAAGAGCGGCAGCTCGGGCTGGGGCCCGTTTGCCGCCATGGGCGAGGATGTGCCCACGCCGACCGAAGCGGAAATCAAGAAGTACGGCCTGGAAGAGGCGTGGCAGCGCAAGGCCGTCTACCGCGACCAGGACGACGACACCTATTCCGTGAAATGGCAGTACGCGCCGCAGGACAATCCATGGATCAAACTGACGGCCAGCGCCGGTTATTCGCACACGGACCAGCATGACAGGCGCCTGCCGTCCGCTTCGCCGGGTTCCTACCTGGGATCGCTGGGCAACGAGAGCTGGGCCTCGTACGTGGACCGTATCGCGGAGCTGCGCAACGAAAGCGTGTTGACGACAGGCGCCATTTCGCACGTGCTGCAAACGGGCCTGCAATGGCACAAGAACGTGCGCGACACCCTGATGTATTACCCATCGTCGACGGCGCTGAAGGACCCCAGCTATAACTATGGCTATTTCCAGCCGTATTACATGCCGGCCGGGCGCCAGGAAACCACGGGCCTGTATCTGCAGGATGCGATGACGTATGGCGACCTGACGGTGACGGCGGCGCTGCGCCACGACCGGGTCGTCTCCGCAGGTGTGCCGAATAAGGCCTCGCGCTACAACAGCCCGCTGGCGGCGGCCGGCCACGACTTCAGCGAAAAGGTGCACGAAGACTGGTCACCCCGCCTGGGCCTGTTCTGGAAGGCGTCGAGCAGCATGGCGCTGTTCGGCGACCTGAGCCGCACCTGGCGCGCGCCGACGATCGACGAGATGTATTCGAACGAATACTATGTGTCGTCCAGGCTGGGTTCATCGACGCCGGGCACCAGCCGCGACCTTGCCGTCGAGCGTGTGACGGCCATGCGCATGGGCGTGATGCTGCACCGGCAGAACGTGTTCATGGAGCGCGACGACGTGCAGCTGCGCCTGACGGCGTACCGCAACAAGGTCAGCGACAATATCGGCCCGCGTCTGGGCATCCTGATCGAAGGCTATGTGCCGGGATCGGGCAAGGTGCCGCCCGCCCTGTCGTCCTACCGCAACCTGGCCGGTTTCCGCACGCAGGGCGTGGAGGTCGAGTCCTACTACAACTCGCCGCGCCTGTTTGCCAGCGCTTCGCTGTCGAAACAGCGCGGCACGCGCACCGGTTCCCAGCGCGACCCGTGGGGCCGGGACGAACCCGTGTCGACCATCGCGCCGGACAAGCTGATGGCGGGCCTGGGCTGGCGCATGCCCGACCTTGGCGCCAGCATAGGCTGGCAGGGCCGCTTCGTGGCGAAGCAGGACCGCGTGCTGCCGGTCGGGAATGTATACCGCCTGCCGCCATCCAAAGGCTATGCGCTGCACACCCTGTTCGCTTCGTGGAATGGCAGGCAGGGCATCTGGCGCGGCACGGAAGTGCGCCTGACGGTCGATAACGTCTTCAACCGCAACTACATGCCGTATCTGAGCGAAGCGGTGACGGGCGTGGGGCGTAATGCAAAGCTGAGCGTGTCGCGGAAGTTTTAAGCGCGTGCTAACGTAAAACCAGCGCCTTGACCGTTTCCCAGGCCGTGCTGCCCGAATGCGTGGCGCGTACCTGGTTGCGTCCTCCTTCCTTGGCCACGTACAGGGCGCGGTCGGCGGCGACGAATAGCGCTTCGCGGTCGTCCAGCTGGTGCGGGTAGATGGTCGCCACGCCGATGCTGACGGTGATCCACTGTGAGGTGGCGGAGCGCGGATGCGGCAGTCGCAGTGCTTCGATCTGCGTGCGGATGGCTTCGGCCATATGCAGGGCGGCGTCGGCATCCGTGTCGGCGAACAGCAGGACGAATTCCTCGCCGCCGTAGCGGGCCGCCAGGTCGCCCGGGCGGGCGGCATGCGAGGCGATGGCTTGCGCCACCTGTTGCAGGCAGCTGTCGCCGGCCGGATGGCCCAGGCTGTCGTTGTACAGCTTGAAGTGGTCGACGTCGAGCACCACCAGCGACAGCGCGCCGCCGCCGCGCACGGCCCGCTGCCACTCTTTTTCCAGGAAGCTGTCGAAATGCCGGCGGTTGGCGATCTTTGTCAGCGGGTCGAGGTAGGCGGCGCGCTGCAAGGCGTCTTCCGATTGCTTGTGGTGCGTGATGTCGTGCAGCAGGCCGATATACAGGGGCTCGCGCAGATACATGGGCGTGAGCGTCAGGTCCATGCTCAGCGCCGCGCCGTTGCGGTGGCGGATTGCCACTTCGCGCGTGCCGTGGTTGTGCGCCGTTTCCGGATTGGCCGCGTACATGGCGAAGTAATCGAGGTACTCCTGCGTCACCAGGGGGCTGAGCAGTTCAGCGATCGAGTGTCCGGTCAGTTCATTTTCGCGATAGCCCAGGTACTGGTCGCAGGCGGGATTGGTGTACTGGATACGCCCGTCCGTCTCAATGATCAGCAAGCCCTCGGCCATGTTGTTGACGATGGTGCGCAGGCGCTCGGCCTGTTCCTGCTGGTTTTCATTGTTGCTGTGGATGTGCAGCTGGGCGCGCACGCGTGCGCACACTTCGGCCATGCGCAGCGGCTTGCCGATGTAGTCGACGGCGCCGCAGTCGAAGCCGGCCACCACGTCTTCCGTCTCCGTCTTGGCGCTCATGAAGATAACGGGAATGCGCTGCGTCAGCGGGTGCTGCTTGAGGCGGCGGCAGGTTTCGATGCCATCCAGGTCCGGCATCAGCACGTCGAGCAGGATCAGGTCGGGATGGGCGCGCTGGGCGATCGCCAGCGCCCGCTCGCCTGACGTGGCAACATAGGTTTGATAGCCCTGTTCACTCATCAGCTTGCGCAGCAGCTCAAGGTTGGCCTGCGCATCATCGACAATCAAAATGGCGGCTTCATGCCGCTGGGAATGCCCCACACTGCCTGGACTCATTGCTACCGGCCTTCTCTGATGTACTCTGCGATGCCAGCATTTGCTGCACTTTCGGGGATGCCGAAGCCCTGCATGCCGTGGTGGCCGCAGACTGCGGACCGTGAGCGCATGTACACGTGCAGTCAAAAGCTGACCGGGTTCAAATCTGATACAGCGCTCAAATCATACCGCTTTGCCAATTTTTTGGGTGAAAAATCGATGTTACACGAGGCGGTAAAATATTATCTTTATGATACTCTTAGAAATAAATAAATGAAGTTGCTATCGTGAAGGCGGATTTTAGGCGGAAAAGACGCGTGCCCGTTGGCGCGAGGGCAGCTGGTTACGCCCCGCAGAAGGCGGGGCGTGGAGGGGGAGTTACATTTTTGCGGCGATCAGTTTGCCCAGGATGGCGATGCCTTCGCGGATGCGTTCCGGCGGCACCGTCACGAACGACAGGCGCAGGGTGTGCGTTTCCGGCGTGTTCGCATAGAATGGCGCGCCCGGCACGAAGGCGACCTTGTTGGCGATGGCTTCATCGAGCAGTTTCATGGCGTCGATGTGTTTCGGCAGCGTGACCCAGATGAACATGCCGCCTTCCGGTTTGGTCCAGGTGACGCCGGCCGGGAAGTGCTCGTCCAGCGCCGACAGCATGGCCTGGCACTGGTTGCCGTACAGGCTGCGGATGCTGGGAATATGCTGGTCCAGGAAGCCATCCTTGATGACTTCATGTACGACCATCTGCGTCAGCTGGGACGTGTGCAGATCGGCCGCCTGCTTGGCCAGTTCCAGGCGGCGCACCAGCGGCATCGGCGCCACCACGTAGCCGAGGCGGATGCCGGGCGTGAGCACCTTGGAGAACGAACCCATATAAATGACGCCGTCCGGATTCATGTTGATCATCTTCGGATACGGCTCGCCGCTGTAGCTCAGGGCGCCGTACGGGTCATCCTCGATCAGCGGCAGGCCGTGGCGGGCGCAGGTTTCCACCAGTTCCACGCGGCGCGCCACGGACAGGCTGCGGCCCGTCGGGTTCTGGAAGTTCGGCAGCGCGTACAGCAGGCGCGCGCCATCGGCGACGGGGTTGATCGACGACGGCACCAGGCCTTCGTCATCGGTATCGACGGAAACGAATTCGGGACGGTAGACGGAAAACGCCTGCAGAGCGCCCAGGTAGCTGGGGGTTTCCACCAGCACGCGGCTGCCTTCGTCGATCAGCACCTTGCCCAGCAAGTCCAGCGCCTGCTGCGAGCCGGACGTCATCAACACTTGTTCGGGCATGATGCTGCTGCCATTGCTGGACAAGGAGTCGGCGATCCATTGGCGCAGTGGCAGATAGCCATCGGTCGGGCCGTATTGCAGGGCGACCTTGCCATTGTTCGACAGGACTTTGTCGAAGGCGGTCTTCATTTCTTCCACGGGGAAGGTGGCGGGCGATGGCAGGCCGCCGGCAAACGAGATGATCTCGGGACGCTGCGTGATCTTCAGGATTTCGCGGATGAACGAGCTTTGCAGCTGTTCCGCGCGTTCGGCAAAGCGCCATTGGATCGGATTCGGATTTTCAATTTTCATACGAGTCTCACAGAAGATGCCGAGCTGCGCCGGCTGGATTTGTTGGCCCGCTTGTGGCGGTGCGTGCGCAAGCGGCGCCGGATAGGCGTCGCCATGGTGCTGCGGTATTGTACGGCTTGCACGGCGCTCTGCCCATCCGCACGCGCAAGGGCGTTGCAAACGGGCGTCAGGCCAAGCTATTTCAGCTTGCGTCCGATGGCCACCACGGCGATCACGGCGCCGGCAAACAGCAGGCTTTCTCCCGTTAATGGCTCGTTCAGCAGCACGGCCGCGCCCACCAGCGAGAGGAAAGGCTGCAGCAGCTGCGTTTGTCCCACGCGGGCCACGCCGCCCAGCGCCATGCCCCGGTACCAGAAAAAGAAAGCGATAAACATGGAAAACACGGAGATATACGCAAAGCCCAGCCAGGCCGCGCCGCTGGCCTGCGCCATCAGCGCGCGTTGCGGCCAGGCGTTCCACAGCACCACTGGCAGTACGAAGGGCACGGCCAGCAGCAGCGCCCAGGAAATCACATGCTGGCCCGGCATGGCTTGCGCCAGGCGTCCGCCTTCGGCATAGCCGAGTGCCGCCAGCAGCACGGCGGCAAAGATCAGCCAGTCGGCCAGGTGGAAGCTGCCGCCGCCCTGGCGCAGCGCGAACGCCACCACCAGCGCCGTGCCGAGCAAGGCCATCAGCCAGAAGCCCGGAGAAGGGCGTTCCTTGCCGCGCAGTACGGCAAACACGGCGGTGGCCAGCGGCAAAATGCCCACCAGCACGGCGCCGTGCGAGGCGGGCAGGCTGCGCATGGCGATCGACGTCAGCCAGGGGAAGCCCAGCACGCAGCCCAGCGACACGAGCGCCAGCGGCAGCCATTGTTCGCGCCGCGGCAACGGTGCGCGCTGCTGCCATAGCCACAGACCGGCCAGGCTGGCGGCCACCAGGGCGCGGCCCAGGGCGACAAAGGTGGGATCGAGTTCGGCCACGGCCAGGCGCGTGAAGGGCAGGGTCAGGCTGAAGAGGGCGACGGCGATCAAGCCCAGCAGCAACCCCTTACGGTCATCGCTGAAGCGGTGCGGGCGGGTGGTAGAGGTGGCGGTGTTCGTGAGTGAAGGCATGGGTTTCCTGGTGCGTGCGGTAAGGGAAAGGCATGGATTTGTGTGATCCATGCTGCTATCCTAGGCGTGAATAGCAGTACAGTACAAATACACTTCCACGCATAATTTCACATACTGTCATGGTCATATGAGTAATACACCTGCCTTGCCACCCCTACCCTTGCTGTCGCGCGCCTCGGGCGAAACCCTGATCGACCAGATCGCGCGCTCGCTGGCGGGGCGCATCGACGACAAGCTGCTGCGTGGCGGCGCGCGCATGCCTTCGATCCGCCAGTGCGCGGCCAGTTTGAGCGTGTCGTGCGCCACGGTGGTAGCCAGCTACGACAAGCTGGTGGCGCGCGGCTACCTCGAATCGCGGCGCGGTGCCGGCTTTTTCGTGCGCGAGCGCTCGCCATTGAACACGCCGGTGCCGCCGGCTGGCGCGCAGGATGCGGCGGCGCAGCCGATGGATGTGGTCTGGCTGATCCGAAACATGTTTCGCCAGACGCCCGCCATCCCTGCGCCCGGCTCCGGCATGCTGCCCGCCGAGTGGCTCGACGGCGACCTGGTGGCGCGCGCTTTGCGCGACGTCAGCCGCCAGCCCGGCAATTTCCTGCTGGGCTATGGCGCGCCGCAGGGGTTTCTGCCGCTGCGCCAGCAGTTGCAGCTGAAACTGGCGGGGCTGGAAATCGCCTGCCCGCCCGAGCAGATCGTCACCACGGTGGGCGTGATGCAGGCGCTGGACCTGGTGGCGCGCGAGTTTGTCCGCCCTGGCGAGACCATTTTCGTCGACGATCCCGCTTATTGGCTGATGTTCGGCGCCTTTGCCGCCATGGGTATGAACGTCGTCGGCATCCCACGCCTGGGTGATGGCCCCGATATCGCCGTGCTGGCCGAGCTGGCCGCCTTGCACCGTCCCAAGCTGTACGTGATCAATTCGGTGCTGCACAACCCCAGCTCGACGTCGCTGTCGGCGGCCAAGGCTTTCCAGGTGCTGCGCCTGGCCGAGCAGCACGATTTCCTGCTCGTCGAGGATGATATCTATTGCGACATGCACCCGGGCGGCGCGGTGCAGCCGGCCACGCGCCTGGCTGCGCTGGACCAGCTGCGCCGCGTGATTTACCTGGGCGGCTTTTCCAAGAGCCTGGCGGCGAACCTGCGCGTGGGCTTCATCGCCACCTCAAAGGAGCTGGCGCAGCGCCTGGCTGACCGCAAGATGCTCGCCACGCTCACCACCAGTGACATCGGCGAGCGCGTGGTGTATAAAATCCTTTCGCAAGGGATGTACCGCAAGCATGCGGAGCGCCTGCGTACGCGGCTGGACAGGGTGCGTGAGCTTACCTACCGCAAGGTCGAACAGGCGGGCTTGCGCTTCGATCCTGCGCCGGCCGGCATGTTCGTGTGGGCGGACGCGGGTTGCGACACGAATCTGCTGGCCGAAAAGGCGCTGGCTGAAGGGCTGGTGCTGGCGCCGGGCAGCCTGTTTTCCCCGCGCCAGTTGCCGTCGACCCGCATGCGCCTGAACCTGGCCACCGTGCAGGATGAGCGCATATGGGCGTTTTTCGCCCGCGCACTGGGCTAAAACAGGACATTGCAGGACATTCGGCGGGGGCTCTTGAAATTGCTTGTACCATCCCCAACTCCGAAGAATCCGTCCCATCCACAAGACTATGAGGTAAAAATGGCTGTCTCCGAAAAGCAAACCCTGGGTTTTCAGACCGAAGTGAAGCAAATGCTGCACCTGATGATCCATTCCCTGTACTCGAACAAGGAAATCTTCCTGCGCGAATTGATCTCGAACGCGTCCGACGCGGCCGACAAATTGCGCTTCGAAGCGATCGATAACGATGCCCTGTATGGCAACGATCACGAATTGAAGATCAAGGTCAGCTTCGACAAGGATGCGCGCACCATCACCATTTCCGACAACGGCATCGGCATGACCCGTGACGAGGCGATCTCGCACCTGGGCACCATCGCCAAGTCGGGCACCAAGGAATTCTTCGGCAAGCTGTCGGGCGACCAGCAGCAAGACGCAGCCCTGATCGGCCAGTTTGGCGTGGGCTTCTATTCGGGCTTCATCGTCGCCGACAAGATCACCGTCGAAACGCGCCGCGCCGGCGTGGACGCTGCCGAAGGCGTGCGCTGGGAATCGGCCGGCGAAGGCGATTACAGCATCGAAACGATCGAAAAAACGGGCCGTGGCACGGACATCATCCTGCACCTGCGCGAAGGCGAGGACGAATTGCTGTCGAGCTGGAAAATCAAGTCCATCATCCGCAAATACTCGGACCATATCTCGCTGCCGATCGTGATGCAGAAGGAAGAGTGGGACGACGAGAAAAAAGAAACCGTCCTGAAAGACGAATTCGAAACCGTCAACCAGGCCAGCGCCCTGTGGGCCCGCAACAAAGCCGACATCACGCCGGAACAGTACGACGAATTCTACAAGCACGTGTCGCACGACTTCCAGTCGCCTTTGAGCCACACGCATAACCGCGTGGAAGGCCGCAGCGAGTACACGCAGTTGCTGTACCTCCCGGCCAAGGCGCCGTTCGACATGTGGGACCGCAACAAGCGCGGCGGCATCAAGCTGTACGTCAAGCGCGTCTTCATCATGGACGATGCCGAGCAGCTGATGCCGACCTATTTGCGCTTCGTGCGCGGGGTGATCGACTCGGCCGACCTGCCGCTGAACGTGTCGCGTGAAATCCTGCAGGAATCGCGCGACGTCAAGGTGATCCGCGAAGGTTCGACCAAGCGCGTGCTGGGCATGCTGGAAGAGTTGGCGAACGCGGACGAGCAGGACAAAAAGGACAAGTACGCCGTCTTCTGGAAGGAATTCGGCCAGGTGCTGAAAGAAGGCATCGGCGAAGACGCGGCCAACAAGGAACGCCTGGCCAAGTTGCTGCGCTTTGCCTCGACCGCCAACGACAGCGACGAGCAAATTACGTCGTTCGCCGACTACGTGGCGCGCATGAAGGAAGGCCAGGACAAGATTTACTACGTCACGGCCGACAATTACGCTGCCGCCAAGAACAGCCCGCACCTGGAAATCTTCCGCAAGAAGGGTGTCGAAGTGCTGCTGCTGACGGACCGCGTCGATGAATGGATGCTGTCCTTCCTGCAGGACGTCGAAGGCAAGGAACTGGTCTCCGTCGCCAAAGGCGGCCTGGACCTGGGCGCGCTGGAAGACGAAGCGGAAAAGAAAGAGCACGAAGAAACGGAAACCTCGTACGCCGACCTGGTGGGCAAGATGAAGGCCGTCTTGGCCGACAAGGCCAAGGACGTGCGCGTGACGTTCCGCCTGACCGATTCGCCAGCCTGCCTGGTGGCCGATGAAAACGAATTGTCGGGCAACCTGCTGCGCATGCTCAAAGCTGCGGGCCAGAGCGCGCCGGAATCGAAGCCGATTCTGGAAATCAACCCGAACCACCCGCTGGTGACGCGTTTGAAGTACGAAGATGCGCAAGGCGGAAAATTCGGCGACTGGGCCAACATCCTGTTCGACCAGGCCATGCTGGCCGAAGGTGGTTCGCTGGCCGATCCGGCCAGTTTCGTCAAGCGCCTCAACGAGTTGCTGCTCAATACGGCGAAGTAATCGCCTTGCTGTCGATGTAATCAAGCCGGCCCTTTCTTCGTGAAAGGGCCGGCTTTTTCTTTAAGGAGCTTCATGAAAATCCGCCTGATGGCGGGCCTGGCCTTGCTGCTGGTGTTTAATGTGTATGCGGGCACGAATTTGCTGCTGGCGCTGCTGCCGCCGGGGCGCAGCAAGCCGCTGCTGTGCGCCTTGAGCTGGCTGGCCGTGCTGGCCAGCACGCGTTTAATCAGATTCCGGCGCGGTTGACAGGCCCTTGAGAAAAGCAGCGACCGCATCGGCAGCCGCTTCCGGCGCCGCCTGCAGCAGCATGTGCGGCGCGTCGATATCGACCAGCTGCGTGCCTGGCGCCTGGCGCAGTATCTGCAAGGCGTTTGCCGGCGGCACCAGGCGGTCGTGGCGGGCACGCAGATACAGCACCGGCAGGCTGCCGCGCGCGAAGCTGGGAGAGGCATCTGTTTCCAGCACGGCGCGCAGGCGCTGGCGCAGCACGCTGGGCGGCACCTGCGCCAGCGCCGCTGCCAGTTCCGCCTGCAGTGGCGGCGTGGCGTAGGGCGCCAGCAATGCCTGGCGCAGGGCGAAGCCGGGCAGGGCGCCAAAAGGGACGAGGTCCAGCAGGTGGCGCAGTGGCGCCAGCATCGGGCGCGGATTGCGCACGAACGAACAGCACAGGATCAGGGCGCGCATGCCGGGCGGCGGATCGGCGCGCAAAGCTGCCCCCAGCGGTCCTGAAAACGATTCGGCCAGTACGACGAAAGGGCGCTCCTGCGGCAAGCGTTCGCGCACGAACGCTTCGAGTGCCGTATAGTCAAACGGTGCGACCGGATAGGCGATGGCCTGGGTCTCGATGGCAGCTTGCGCGCGCAGGGCGGCCTCAAAACGGTGAAAAAGTCGGCCCGTGCCATCCATGCCGGGCAAGAGGACAAGCAGTGTTGAGGCGGGGGGAGATTTCGTCATTGCGGCCATCATAACAGCCGCACCGGCACACGTGCCGTCTACCAGCCGCACCGCATGGGGGCTGGCGCCATGCTAGAATCGCCAGCGCGCCATGCGTGGCCGGTATCGCGGCCAAATCCCCGACAGACAGAATCATGCATATCAATTTTTCGAATTACCGCACCCTGGGCGGCGTCTTGCTGGCAGCCGCTTGCGTCCTTTCCCAGCCCGCTCGCGCCACGGCGGCGCCCTCGGCGCCGGCCGGGAAAAGCCTGTCTTCCCTGGCGGCCGGCGGTCCCTTGCCGCGCCTGAGCGACGATGTGCAGGTGCGTGCAGCCCTGTTCGATTTCTTCGGCTACGCGCGCGGCAGCTACACGGAAGACGACGAACTGCTGCTGGTGCAGGCGCTTGAAGCGATCAGCGAAAAGCGCGACGCCACGCGCACCGCGCTGGCCGATGGGCGCCAGTTGCTGGCGTCGATGAATGACCGCAATCAGGGCCGCGAACGGGGCGCCATGCTGCTCGACAAACGCGGTGCCATCATCGCCTTTGGCCTGGTCAATGGACATTGCCACCTTGAGGGCCAGCCTCTGGCGAAAGTCTGCAATCCCGATCCGAATGCCGTACTGACGGTGTTCCACCGCAAGGGCATGCTGGTCGGCGAAGCGGCGCCCTTGCTGGCCTGGGCCCGGCAATTGCCGCCCATGCTGGCGCTGATTGCGGGCGACAAGGAAGCGGGCGCCGATGGGCAGAAGATCGCCAGCGTCGAATATGTGCTGGCGCAGCCGGCCTTGCCGGGCTGGAACCGCGCCCAGCTGCCGCCTGCGTATCCACCGGCGCTCTTGCCGCTGCTGCTCGATAAATCCACGGTGCTGACGTCGGCCGGCGCCGGCGTGTTTGCCTATCCGCTCACGCTGAAAGGCAAGAAGCAGAATAATGTGCTGGACCATGCCGAAGGCCGCCCGCCTCGCGACCTGGAAGTGGCGCTGCGCAGTTACGCCAGTTTCGATGCGGTGGTGGAGCGCTACCGCCAGTTAGCCAAGGGCGCCAGATTGCAACGCAACGAGCGCACGGCCTATCTCGATGGCGACATGGGGCAGGGCAGCTACCGCGTCTACATCCGCAACACGGGTGCGGACGGCGTGATGATCGACGTGGCGCTGTGGCAGCGCAAGCTGGCGGCCAGCCGCTAGCATCAATAGACGCGCGCCGTGTCGTAGCCCAGTTGCGCCAGCTGCGCGGCGATGGCGTCGTCGCGTGTTTTCCTGCCGGTGCGCAGGCGCGCATGCGCCAGGGACGCGGGCAAGCCATGCGCCAGGAGCGCGTCGATGTCGAGCATGGTCTCGGATGCCGACAGCTGGCGCAAGGCGGGCAGGGTGGCGAGGCCGGGCAGGCTGTCGAGCGTCTTGCAGGTGTGCAGGTCCAGGCTTTCGAGCATGGGATTGGGGCCCAGCGCGATCTGCCGCAGCTTGATCTGGTCTTCGACCCATAGCGCCTGCAGCAGGGGGAAACGGCCGATATCGCCCAGCGTTTCCAGGCCGCGCACACGTATCACTTCCAGTTTCCTCAACAGCGGCGCCTCGATGTGCGCGAGCGATTCGCGGCCACCCAGCTGCAACAGCAGCCTGTCCAGGCGGGCCATCTCCGATATGAATTCCAGCGGCACCTTGTTCTTGATGCGGTATAGCGACAGCTCATGCAGCACCGGCAGGCCAGCCAAAGTGTCGATATGCTGGTGGTGGCCCTCGATGACCAGGCTGGCCAGATGCGCATAGTGGCGCAGGGGGGCCAGGTCGATATTGTTTTTGGCCGATTCACCCAGTTGCAGGTATTCGAGGCCGCGCAAATTGTCCAGCTGCAGGATGTCGGCTTGCGCCAGCTCGTACACGCCCAGGCTCAGTCGCTTCAGGTGGCGCAACTCGCCCAGGGTTTCCAGATACAGGGCGTTGCGGTGGCAGTCGATGGACAGGCTGGCCACATGCGGCAGCGCGCGCAGGATGCGGGCATCGAACTCCCTCGGATCGTAACCGTAGATACGGATGGTCAGCGCCGTGCCGCAGGTGGCGGCCAGGGCATCGAGGTCGGCCAGCAGCGGCTCCGGCTCGCCCAGGGCATTGAACTGCACCAGCACATTCTGGCCAGTCGCGATGGCGGCGCGGATCGCCCCGGCGTCGATGCGCCCGGGGTTCTGGATGCACTGCATCTGTCTCGTTTGCGTCATAGTCACAGTCCGATGGGGTAGGTCACTTGCCTGGGGGGAGGGCAGCCTTCCGGCCCCGGGAACGTCTGCTTGCCCGTGTCATCGTAACGCTTGCCGCAATCGACGAGTACGCGTTTGCGGAAGGTGAAAATACTGGCTACCTTGCCGTTCGGGTGGTAGCAGATATTGTCGCCATCGCGCTCGGCCGAAGCGTAGCTGATCATCGACTGGCCATTCACCGTGCGCGTGCTGTGGCCGCTGCGCGGCTCCGTGCATTTGAGCTGGCCGCTTTCGTAATACGCGTTGACGACGGAAGTGTCGGCGGCGCGGTCGACCAGCAGTTCGTCCTTGCGCTTGCCGTTCGGGTAGTTCGAATAACCTTCCTGGCGCTGGCCGTACTGGAAGGCGTAGAAGTACTGCGGCTTGCCGTCCGGGTAGTACATGTGGTGGTATTCGCACACGTCGTCGCGCGTGCTGCCGTACTCTTTGAAGGTGCAGCGGTGGATGTCGTTGAGCAACTGGCCGTCTTCGTAGTACTCGCGCAGGTGTGTGAGCAGGCGGCCCTGGTCGATGACGGCCAGGCGTTCCGGCTTGCCGTTCGGGTAGTAGCGCGCGTCGAGGCCCTGCTTCTTGCCGTTGTCCCACAGCGTATCGAGGCGCAGGATCTTGCCGCTGTCGTCGAACGCCTGTTCGCGCCCGTCCAGCTGGCCGTTGCGGTAGGTGGCCGTGTAGACCACGTATTCCTTGCCGGCCGGGCCAAGATAGCGCGTGCGTGCGCCATCGAGCACGCCCGCCTGGTAATGGTCGCGCACGCGCAGCGCGCCTTGCGCATCCGTGTCGAGGGCCTCGCCCTGTTTTTTGCCTTTCACGAAAGTGACGCTTTGCGTGACCTTGTCCTTGAGCTTGAGCTTCCACGGCCCGTCGCGCAAGCCGTCGATGAAGTTGCCGTCGCCATCTTCCGTGATCCAAGGGCCATGGCGCGTGCCGTTCACGTAGTTGCCGCGCATTTGCAGCTTGCCGCCCATGCGGCGCTCGTGCGGGCCGTTCAGCTGGCCGCCCGCGTAGGTGTCGAAACCCGTCACTTCCTCTTGATCGGCATAGTTGATGACGGTCCAGCGGCCTTCGCGCTTGCCGGCCCGGTACATGCCGCTCTCGCTCTGCTTGGGATAATTGAAGTACCACATGCCTTCCTGCAGGCCGTTGACGTAGTGGCCCTTTTCGCTGCCTTCGTGCATGCCCTCGCGTACCCACAGTCCCTGGCGCTTGCCCTTCACGTACTGGCCCCGCTCGACCACCGAGCCGTCGTCCCAGGCCAGGCTGTAGATGACGGACGGGCCGTCTGCGCTGCCCGCGAATTGCTTTGGCGCCGTTTCCCACGTCACTTGCCACAGGCGGTAGTTGGGCAGGATGCCGGCGCCCGCATCGCTGTACAGGGTGTAGCTGGCGGTGAGAAAACGCTCGCCCTTTTTCTGGAAGGTTTTTTTGTAGGTGATGGCGTCCTTGCCGCCTGGGGCCACGGGCTTGCCGTCATCGCTGTAGTAGCCGACGATGGTGCCTTGCGTATGGTCGATGGCGTCGAAGTCCGCATTGCCGCTCTTGCCGCGCGCAACGCTGTAATCCATCGGCGCCAGTTTCGTCAGCGCGGCCTTGACCTGGCCCGCATTGGGGGCGGCGCTTTGTGCCACGATGCGGTTCAGTGCCGGCTGCAAGCCATCGAGGCGCCGATATTTTCCGGAGCTGCGGTGGTAGCGGTAGGCGCGCAAGCCGTTCTTGTCGCCCTGGCGGAACAGCACCAGCATGGTCTGCACGCTGTCGTCCGTTTCCTTGTCCAGCGAGGCGTAGAAGACGGAACGGATGACGGCATTGTCGAACTGGTCGAGCAACATGGGTTTCGCGCTGCTGCTCTTGCACTCGCAGTAATAGCCATTGACGCCTTCTTTTTCCTTGAGAAAGGCGATATCGAGGCCGCTGTCTTGCGAAGCGCTGATGGCGGGGTGGGCGAGGCTCTTGCCTTCGTAGAAGGGCGCGCCGTGGGCGAGGGCGGAGCAGAGCAGCAAGGGCAGGAGAACTGGCAAGAGCGGACGTTTCATCGTGAGGCTGGCGCCGGGGCGCCGCAATGGAAAGGCCACGATTCTGCCTGTGTTCTTACTTGCGGGCAAATACTGGTCTATCGTGCGCGCCCCGATTCAGGGCTGGTGCGCGGCGCAAAAATCCAGCAGCATCTGTTCGCCTTCCGGCCACGGGCCATAGCCGGCGTCGCCATTGATATGGCCGGCGTCGCCGATCATGGTCAGTTCGCTGCGCCAGGCGTCGGCAAACGCGCGTGCCCGCGCGAAGCTGACATAGGGATCATCGCCGCTGGCCACCACCAGGCTGGGAAACGGCAAGGCTAGCAGCGGCATGGGCCCAAAGCCCGTCGTGCCGGCGGGATAGGAGGGCGCTTCCACATCGCTGGGAGCGACCAGGAAAGCACCGGCGATCCTGTGCGGCGAGCCACTGGCAGCCCAATGGGCCACCAGCGTGCAGGCCAGGCTGTGCGCGGCAAGCACGGGCGGGCGCTCGCAAGCGGCGATGGCGCGGTCGAGCTCCATCACCCATTCGTCCTTGTCCGGCGTCTGCCATTCCCGGTGCGGCACGCGCGACCATTGCGGGTGGCGCGCTTCCCAATGGGTTTGCCAATGCTGCGGCCCGGAATTCCACAGGCCAGCCAGAGTCAGAACGAGAGGCGACATCGATGCTCCTTAAAGCTCTGTACGTAAAGCAAACAGTTCGGGGAACAATACCACGTCGAGCATCTTGCGCAAATAGCTCACGCCAGCCGTGCCGCCCGTGCCCGTCTTGAAGCCGATGATGCGCTCCACCGTCGTCACATGGCGGAAGCGCCAGAAACGGAAGGCCGTTTCCAGGTCCACCAGCTTTTCGGCCAGCTCGTACAGGGCCCAGTGTTTCGACGGGTCGCGGTAGACTTCCAGCCAGGCCGCTTTTACCGAGTCGTCGGCTGCGGTCGGCAAGGTCCAGTCGGCGTTCAGCCGCTCGGCGGAGATGGGCAAGCCGCTGCGCGCCAGCAGTTTGATCGATTCATCGTAGACGGATGGCGTGCGCAGGGCGGCATCGAGCACCTTGTAGGTATCGGGTGCCGTCGTATGTACATTCAGCAGGGCGGCGTTCTTGTTCCCCAGAATGAATTCGATTTCGCGGTACTGGAAGGACTGGAAGCCGGACGAGGCGCCGAGGTAGGGACGGATGGCCGTGTATTCGGGCGGCGTCATGGTGGCCAGCACGTCCCAGGCATGCACCAGCTGGTCCATGATGCGCGCCACGCGGGCCAGCATTTTAAAAGCGGGCGCCAGGTCACCGCTTTGCAGGTTGGCGCGCACGGCATGCATTTCGTGCAGCATCAGTTTCATCCACAATTCGCTCGTCTGGTGCTGCACGATGAACAGCATTTCGTTGTGGTTCGGCGATAGCGGATGCTGGGCCGTCAGGATGCGGTCCAGCGCCAGGTAGTTGCCGTAGCTCATCGATTCACTGAAATCCATCTGCGCGCCATGCCATTCGGCACCTTGCTGGGCACCCGCATGCATGGGGCAGCCGCTGCTGTTTTCTTTACTCATGGTGTTGTCTTGGTCCAGGTTCAGGTGACGGCATCGCGCTTGGCGGCGATGTCATAGGCTTCGGTGTCGAGGATGTCGCGCAAGATTTCCACGGCATCCCACACGTCGGCAAAGCTGGTGTACAGCGGCGTGAAGCCGAAGCGCATGATGGCCGGCTCGCGGTAGTCGCCGATGACGCCGCGCGCGATCAGTGCCTGCATCACGGCATAGCCGTGCGGGTGCGTGAAGCTGACCTGGCTGCCGCGCCGCGCATGCTCGCGCGGCGTGACGAGGCCCAGCGGATGGTCGGCGCAGCGCTGTTCCACCAGGGCGATGAACAGGTCCGTCAGGGCCAGCGACTTGCGGCGGATAGCTTCCATGCTCGTTTGCGCAAAGATCTCCAGGCCGCATTCGACCAGGGCCAGCGAGATGATGGGCTGCGTGCCGCACAGGGCGCGGGCGATGCCGTCGGCCGGGGTGTAGCCCGGGTCCATGGCGAACGGCGTGGCGTGGCCCCACCAACCGGACAAGGGCTGGCGGAAGCGCGCCTGGTGCTTTGCCGGCACCCAGATGAAGGCCGGCGAGCCGGGGCCGCCATTCAGGTATTTATAGGTGCAGCCGACGGCCAGGTCGGCGCCGGCGCCGTTCAGGTCCAGCGGCACGGCGCCGGCCGAATGGGCCAGGTCCCATAGCGCCAGCGCGCCCTGCGCGTGGCAATGGCTGCTGATGGCGGCCATGTCGTGCTGGTAGCCCGTGCGGTAGTTGACGTGCGTGAGCATGGCGACGGCGCAATCAGTAGCGATGGCTTGCGCCAGTTCGTCCGGGCTGTCGACCAGGCGCAGCTGGTAGCCACGGTCGAGCCAGGCGGCCAGACCTTGCGCCATGTACAGGTCGGTGGGGAAGTTGCTGCGTTCGCTGACGATGATTCTGCGCGCGGCATGCGCGGGATCGCTGGCCTGCATCTGCAGGGCGGCGGCCAGGGCCTTGAACAGGTTGACGGAGGTGGTGTCGGTGATGACCACTTCGCCCGTGCCGGCGCCCAGCAGCGGGGCCAGGCGGTCACCCAGGCGCTTGGGCAGATCGAACCAGCCAGCCGTATTCCAGCTGCGGATCAGATCCGTGCCCCATTCGGCCGTGATGACGTGCTGGGCGCGGGCCAGGGCCGCTTTCGGCCGTGCGCCCAGGGAATTGCCATCGAGGTAAATTACGCCTTGCGGCAAGTCGAATTGCTGGCGCAGGGGCGCCAGGGGATCGTCAAGGTCGCGCGCGCTGCAGTCATGTCGAGAAATCATGGTGGCTTTCATGTCGGTACTTATCTTAATGGCACGATATTGCTTGAGGCCTAAAGTATTGTGCGTAAGCAGGCAGTGTAGCAAATCCGCGTCAGAAAGCGGAATTTCCGCGCCGGACGGGGGGCGGAAAGTACCACCCTGTGGGGCGTCAACGAAAAAAATCACGATTTTTAAAAATATTTTCAAAAATCCCTAAAGTTCTGCGATTCGCCGCCGTCAACGATTACATGAACGGCGTCAAACCGGCCAAAAAAGAATGCAGCTTTTTTAAATATTTTTCAAAAAAGCCCTAAAGTTCCCGCCAAGGCAGCCGTTATCTAGGTAAGCAGGCTTGATTCTGATCAAGCTGTTGTAAGAAAGTGATATTTTTTACAGGCCTGAAGTGGGGTAAATCCCACTCCGCGCCCACCCTCCACATCCGCGCCGTTACTGGCGTGCGACCATGATCGAGCAGTGTTTGTCAGACAAACACCTACTGTCCTGCCCGCCATTTGCCGACCAAAAATACAGTCCTTCGCCTCTGTTGCGTTTGATGTTGCTCCTGCAGAATGTATCTCACTGGCAACAAACAATACCAGCTGAATTCAACGGATTGAGGAGATGGAAATGACTGCTAACGATATGATGGCTGAGATTCGCGACGCTAACCTGAGCTACCTGATGCTGGCCCAGCAAATGATTCGTGCGGACAAGGTAACGGCCATCTTCCGTTTGGGCATAGCCGCCGAAATCGCCGAATTGATCGAAGGCATGAGTAATGCGCAGATCCTGAAGCTCGCTGGCGGCAACATGATGCTGGCACGCTTCCGTTTCGACGACAGCGCCATCCTGGGCATGTTGACGAATTACAATAAAGACCGCTCGCTGGCCCAGTCGCACGCCGCTATTCTGATGGCTGGCCAGGGCGTCGAAGAAATCGCTTAAGTTTTTAAATGTGTACTCGTCAGTCGCGGAGTCGTCAGCATGGCCAAGAAAAGTGTCGTATCGGAAGCGCAGGAAATCCAGCTGGCCATCGAGTTGATACAGCTGGGCGCGCGCCTGCAACTGCTGGAGACCGAAGTCTCGCTGTCGCGCGAACGCCTGCTGAACCTGTACAAGGAATTGAAGGGCGTCTCGCCGCCCAAGGGCATGCTGCCCTTTTCCACTGACTGGTTCCTCACCTGGCAGCCAAATATCCATTCCTCGCTGTTCATCAATATCCACAAATTCCTCGTCGACCACGCTGGCGCCACCGGTATCGAAGCCGTGATGAAGGCGTACAAACTGTATCTGGAGCAAATGCCGCCAGAGGCCGGTGAAGAGCCGCTGCTGTCGCTGACGCGGGCCTGGACCCTGGTGCGCTTTTTCAGCAGCAAGATGCTGAACATGGCGCCCTGCGGCAAGTGCGGCGGCAAGTTTGTCGTCAACTGCCTCGACCTGAACGCCGATTATGTCTGCGGCCTGTGCCACATGCCTTCGCGTGCAGGCAAGACCAAGAAGGCGCGCGATGAAGCTGCCGCAGTCGCGTTGCCGCGCGTGACCGCCTGATACTGCCTGCGCTTCGTTCGAGCCGGAGCCGGTCGCCAGACCGGACTCCGGCTTTTTCATGGTGCTTTCGCTTACACTGGCGTTTTCCTCCGATGACTGTCCCATGCTGCAACAAATTCTGCGCGCGCCCGCGCTCAAGGCCATCCTGATCCAGGTGCTGGCCTTTCCCTTGATGTTGCTATTGGTCTATTGCCTGGCGCGCGCAGGCGTGGCCATGTCGTTGCCGCTCGTGGCCTTGCTGCAGGGCGTACTGGCGGCGCTCATTACCTGGCGCGCGCGTCTGGCGCGCTGGTGGTGCGCCATCGGCCTGCTGTTTGCGCCCGCGCTGCTGGCGGCCAGCCTGTTGCACTGGCCTCCGGCGGTGTTCCTCGCGGCCTTTGTTTTCCTGCTGAGCCTGTATTGGTCCACGTTTCGCACACAAGTGCCGTTTTACCCGTCGGGGCCGCGCGTATGGCATGCGGTCGCCGGGCTGATCGCGGACCGTCCTGGCGTGCGCCTGATCGATATAGGCAGCGGCCTGGGCGGCCTGGTGCTGGACCTGGCGCGGCGCCGGCCCGATGGGCAGTTTTCCGGCATCGAACTGGCGCCGTTGCCGTGGCTGGCAAGCCGCCTGCGCGCGCGGCTGTCGGGGAGCCGCGCGCGCTTCCTGCACGGCGATTACGAAGCGCTCGATTTCAGTCGCTACGATGCGGTGTTTGCTTACCTGTCGCCAGCGGCGATGGCGGCCCTGTGGAGCAAGGCGGAAAGGGAAATGTTGCCCGGTAGCATGCTTTTTAGTTACGAATTCCAGATTGCCGCACGCGAACCCGATAAGACCATCGCCGCCACAGAGGGTGGCCCTTTGCTTTACATATGGTGCTTTTAAGCAATTGTCTGCGTTATTTGCTTGCCCGGAGGGCAATCTCACGTTATTGTAGTTCCACACGGCATTTTCTTGGGATTGCGTTGAAAAGCGGGGCTTTTCAATTAACTTCCAGTTACTCTTTTTGCCACTGTCTTCGTTGGCGGCACAGCCGCCAGAGGACAGGAACAGGTTTGGACATGCCGGGCACACAGCCCCGGCCATTATTGGGAGTCAGGGCACTTGTTAGTCATCATCGGATACATCATCGTCTGCGCCTCGGTCTTTGGCGGCTTCGCGCTGGCCGGCGGCCATCTGGCGGCGCTGTTCCAGCCGCTGGAGTTGCTGATGATCGGCGGCGCTGCGCTGGGCGCCTTCCTTGTTGGTAACAATAACAAGGCGATCAAGGCGACGATCGCCGCCTTGCCCAGCCTGTTCAAGGGTTCGCGCTATACCAAAGAGCTGTACATGGAACTGATGTCGCTGCTGTTCGAAGTGCTCAGCAAGGTGCGCAAGGAAGGCTTGATGTCGATCGAAGGCGATATCGACAAGCCCGAAGAGAGCCCCCTGTTTTCCAAGTATCCTGCCGTGCTGGCCGATCACCACATCGTCGAATTCATGACCGATTACCTGCGCCTGATGGTATCGGGCAATATGGATGCGTTCCAGATCGAAAACCTGATGGACAACGAAATCGAGACGCACCATCACGAAGGCGCCGTGCCGGCCCACGTGATTGCCAAGGTCGGCGATGGCTTGCCCGCTTTCGGTATCGTCGCCGCCGTCATGGGCGTGGTGCACACGATGGAATCGGTGGGCATCCCCCCGGCCGAGCTGGGCATGCTGATCGCGCACGCGCTGGTCGGCACCTTCCTCGGTATCTTGCTGGCGTATGGTTTCGTGGGTCCCCTGGCCAGCCTGCTGGAGCAGAAGCTGGAAGAGTCGAGCAAGATGTTCCAGTGCGTGAAAGTAACCCTGCTGGCCAGCCTGAACGGGTATGCGCCGGCGCTGGCCGTGGAGTTCGGCCGCAAGGTCCTGTTCTCGACCGAGCGCCCGACGTTCAACGAGCTGGAAGACCACATCAAGAAATCGAAAACGAAGTAAGCAGTGAACATACGCCTGGACACCATGAGTCATTTGCAGCACACGGAAGGGGGACGCCATGGCCGATGAAGGCATGCGCCCGATTATCGTCAAGCGTATCAAGAAGACGGCTGGCGGCCACCATGGCGGGGCGTGGAAAATCGCCTACGCGGACTTTGTCACGGCCATGATGGCCTTTTTCCTGCTGATGTGGCTGTTGGGCTCCACCTCGAAGGGCGACTTGAACGGCATTTCCGAATTCTTCAAGACACCGCTGAAAGTGGCGATGGCGGGCGGTTCCGGCAGCGGCGAGAGCAATTCCGTGATCCAGGGCGGCGGCCAGGACCTGTCCCGCCAGGATGGACAAGTGCGCAAGACGCAGGAAGAGCAGCAGCGCAAGTCGTTTGACCTCAATTCCGCCAAGGCCGCGCTCGAACGCGAGGAAAGCAAGCGCCTGCAGGCGCTCAAGGCGCGCATCGAAGCGACCATCGACGCCAATCCCCTGCTGAAAAAATACAAGAACCAATTGCTGCTCGATATCACCAGCGAAGGCTTGCGCATCCAGATCGTCGACGAGCAGAATCGTCCGATGTTTGCGCTCGCCAATGCCAATCTGCAACCATATACCAAGGAAATCCTGCACGCCATCGGCTTCGTACTTAATGAAGTACCGAACCGCATCGGCCTGTCCGGGCATACGGATTCGACGCCTTACATGAGCGATGCCGGCTACAGCAACTGGGAATTGTCGGCTGACCGCGCGAATGCATCGCGGCGCGAACTGGTGATTGGTGGCATGAAGGAAGAAAAAGTATTGCGCGTGGTGGGCCTGGGCTCGGCCGCCCACCTGGACAAGCTCGATCCCTTCAATCCGATCAACCGGCGCATCAGCATCATCGTCATGAACAAACGCACGGAAGAAAATGTTCTGCGTGATGGGTCGGCGATAGAGCTGCCGGTGACCGATGCCGCTTCCGCCGCTGTCGCTTCAGGGTTGGCGGCCGGCGCGCCGCCTGCGGCTGCGCCAGCTCCCAGCCCGGCAGCGGCGAAAAAATAACACGCAAGGCTGTCGACGCGTGGTGTATTGAAATAATGAGACCTTTATGACAAGAAAGAAAATACTTGGCTCGCATGTAAAACGCCTGCTGTCTGGCGTGTCGGACCATGGCCGCAAGCACTTGACGGAGGTGGAAACCGATCTGGTGCAGACCGGCATCTTGCTGGAAGAGGCGATCGAGAAGCTGTCCTTCAATTTCATGGCGATACACGCAGCCGTCGCTGCGCAGCAAGATACCATCGCCATGCTGCTCGAAGGCGGTATTCCGGCCGAGCAGCAGCGGGAAAAACTGCTGGCATTGCAGGACGAAGTGGGGGGCTACGTGAATGCCGCCATCACCAGCCTGCAGTTCCAGGACATGACCAGTCAGCTGATCGAGCGCACCTTGAAGCGCGTGACGGGCTTGCGCGAGTTCCTCGGTACCTTGGGTTCGCATGGCGCGGAGATGTTGCCGGAGAGCGACAATGAAGAAATTGTCGCCTTGCTGGGGCGGGTCAGCATGGCGCTGGCGATTCAAAGCCTGGAGTTGCGCAGCGTGCTGCGCAAGGCTGTCAGTCAACAGCATTTGGAAAGTGGCGACATCGAGCTGTTCTAGCATGCCAGTGCGGAATGCTTGCGGTTGCATGGATTGATTAATCAAATACTCGGGCAGGATGCCCGGAATAAGTGGGAGCAAAGATGGCCAAAACGATACTTGCAGTGGACGATTCCAGCTCATTGCGCCAGATGGTGGCGTTCAGTCTGAAAGCCGCCGGTTACCAGGTGGTGGAGGCCGTCGATGGCCAGGACGGACTGGAAAAAGCCAAGCTGCAAACCGTGGACCTGGTATTGACGGACCAGAACATGCCGCGCATGGATGGCCTGGAGCTGATCAAGCTGCTGCGCGAACTGCCGACGTACCAGAAGGTGCCCATCCTGATGCTGACGACGGAGTCGTCGGACGAAATGAAGTCGAAAGGACGTGCCGCCGGCGCCAATGGCTGGCTGGTCAAGCCCTTCGATCCGCAACGCCTGATCGAAGTGGTCAAGAAGGTGATCGGCTGATGCCAGCCGCGCAGCGCAACGATGCAATTGACGGAGTCACTCTATGACCATCGATATTAGCCAGTTTTTCCAGGTCTTTTTCGATGAGGCCGAAGAACTGCTGGCTGAAAAAGAACGGCTGCTGCTGGCCGTTGATATTGCGGCGCCCGACGCCGAAGACCTGAATGCCATTTTCCGTACCGCCCATTCGATCAAGGGCGGCGCATCGACGTTTGGCCTCTCCGACATGAGCGAGGTGACGCACATCCTCGAGTCGCTGCTCGACCGCATTCGCCAGGGCCAGATGGCCCTGACGGCGGAACACGTCGACGCCTTTTTGGCGGCCAAGGACATCCTCAAGATGCAGCTCGACGGCCATCGCCTGGGCAGCGCCGTCGACCAGGATGCCGTGGCCAATGTGCGCATGATGCTGCAGTCGTTCTCGCAGGACGTGCCCGTGGCCGCGCTCACGCCCGTCGCGCCAGCCTTCCATACGGCCGAAAAGGCAGCCGTCAGCCACGCCGGTGGCCAGCGCTACCGCCTGGAGCTGCCAAAGATGGAGGAGCGTGAAGTCGATGCGCTGGCGGCCGAGCTGGGCTTGCTGGGCGACGTCGCCATGTCCACCCTGGCCGACGCACGCAAGGTATTGGAAGTGACGACGTACGAAAGCCTGGACGATATCCTGGCCATCTGCTCGTTCGTGCTCAATCCCGACGACATGGTGATCACGCAGGCGCCGCCATTGGCGCCAGGCGAAGCCGAAGCGGCCCGCGCGGCGCAGGAAAAAGCCCAGGGTTATGGTTTCTTCGACCCGCTGCCAGTGGCGCCTGCCGCGCAGGGCGCGACGGACCCCGGTTATGGCTTCTTCCAGCCGCTCGAGGACATCCGCGCCGCCGCCGGTGTGCAGAGCGACACCGAGCAGGGCTATGGTTTCTTCCAGCCTTTGGCCCAGATCCGCGCCGATGCCGCCAAGGCGGGCAGCGCCGGCGTGCCGGCCGTGGCGAGCGCCGTGGCCGAGGTGGAGCAGGAAAAGAAACCGGCCAAGAAAGAGGGCGAGAAGGCCGGTACCGAATCGTCGTCGATCCGCGTCTCGATTGAAAAAGTCGACCAGCTGATCAACCTGGTGGGCGAGCTGGTGATCACGCAGGCGATGATCGAGCAGCGCGCCGCTGCGCTCGACCCGATGCTGCACGAGAAACTGCTCGACAGCGTCAGCCACCTGACGCGCAATACGCGCGACTTGCAGGAAGCGGTAATGTCGATCCGCATGATGCCGATGGATTTCGTCTTTTCGCGCTTCCCGCGCATGGTGCGCGACCTGGCGACCAAGTTGGGCAAGAAGGTCGATTTCATCACCAATGGCGCCGCCACGGAACTGGACAAGGGCCTCATCGAGCGCATCGTCGATCCGCTGACGCACCTGGTGCGCAACAGTATCGACCATGGCGTGGAAATGCCGGCCGCCCGCGTGGCCGCCGGCAAGACCGAGGCAGGTCGTTTGTTCCTCTCGGCCAGCCACCAGGGCGGCAATATCATCATCGAAGTATCCGATGATGGTGCGGGGCTGAACCGCGAGCGCATCCTGGCCAAGGCGCAGCAGCAGGGACTGGACGTGTCCGAGACGATGAGCGACGCCGAAGTGTGGCAGCTGATCTTCGCGCCCGGCTTTTCTACCGCCGAAGCGGTCACCGACGTGTCGGGCCGCGGCGTGGGCATGGATGTCGTCAAGCGCAATATCAGCGCCATGGGCGGCGTGGTCGACATCCGTTCGGCGAAGGGTTTCGGCACGACGATTTCCATCTCGCTGCCGCTGACCCTGGCCATCCTGGACGGCATGTCGATCCGCGTTGGCGACGAAGTATATATTTTACCGCTGGGCTTTGTCATCGAATCGCTGCAACCAGCCGTTGAGGATATCAAGGACATCGCTGGCCGCGGTCAGGTGGTGAAAGTGCGCGGCGAATACCTGCCCTTGATCCCGCTGTATCAGATGTTCGACATCGCGCCGCGCTTTACCAGCCCCTCGGAAGGCATCTGCGTGATTCTCGAGACGGAAGGGCGCAAGGCAGCCCTGTTTGTCGACGACCTGGTGGGACAGCAGCAGGTCGTGGTGAAAAACCTCGAATCAAATTACCGCAAGGTGGTCGGCATTTCCGGCGCCACCATCCTGGGCGATGGCGGAGTGTCGCTGATTCTCGATGTCGCCGCCCTGATCCGTTCCTCGCGCCAGCTGGCCGACGAGTCCATTTTTTCGTAATACCGATAGATAAAAGATAGGAAAACGCACCATGTCAGATACTCAACAAACATCCGGAAGCAATGCGGGCGACGGCAAGGACATCGCCGGCCGTGAATTCCTGGCCTTTACCCTGGGCTCCGAAGAGTACGGCATCGATATCCTGAAGGTCCAGGAGATCCGTGGGTACGAAGCGGTCACCCGCATCGCCAACGCGCCTGAATTCATCAAGGGCGTGATCAACCTGCGCGGCATCATCATTCCCGTGGTCGACATGCGCATCAAGTTCAACCTGGGCACGCCCGTGTACGACCAGTTCACGGTGGTGATCATCCTGAACATCGGCGGTCGCATCGTCGGCATGGTGGTCGACAGCGTCTCCGACGTCACTACCCTGACGCCGGAGCAGGTCAAGCCGGCGCCGGAAATGGGCACCGCCTTCTCGACCGACTACATGATCGGCCTGGGTACCATCGACGAGCGCATGCTGATCCTGGTCGACATCGACAAGCTGATGTCGAGCAGCGAGATGGGCCTGATCGACAAGCTCGCGGCGTAAGCAGCCGCATGGCAGCAAGGCGGCGCCCGGTGCGCTGCCGTTTTGCCACGCAAAGTATCACTACAGATATGCATGTACCGGCGCGAGCAGCATCTTGAGGCGCGCCGGCAGGCTGCAAGGTCCGACAGAGACCAGGCCACAACACGGCGCCGTCCGGTTGAACGGGCGCCGTTCACATAAATATTGGAGACTGTAATGAGTTTGCGCGATTTCAAGATAGGCACCCGGCTGGGGATAGGTTTTGGCAGCATTCTCGCCATCCTGGTGGTGGTCGTCGTTTCGGCGAATGCACTGAATTACCGAAACAAGGCCCAATTGCTCACGGGCCTGGAGCTGGCAAGCGAAAAGAATACGCAGGCGTCGCTGATGAAAAGCGCGATGCTGGAAACCGGTATCGCCATGCGCAATATCGGCCTGCAGGGCGATGTTGGCCTGATGCAGGTGGAAGAGGGCAAGGTGCGCGAGCAGCGCAAGCTGTACGACGGCGCGCGCGGCAAGCTGTCCAGCCTGGGTCTGTCCGATGGCGAGAAGGCGCTGCTGGCCAATATCGCCAAGGTCGACGGCGAAGTCGATGTCGCCTTCAAGGAAGCGATGGGGCAGGTGCTGGCGTTTAACAGCGAGGGCGCAGCCAAGGTGATTGCCACCCGCATCGACCCCTTGAACAAGACGACCCTGGCCGATATCAACAAGCTGCTCGACTTGCAGCGTGTGGCCCAGCAAAGCTTCATGGACGACTCGCTGGCGGCCGATGCGCGCCTGATGACAATACTCTTCATCCTGGGCGGCGCGGCGGTGGTGATCGGCGCCTGGTGCGCCATCTTCATCACGCGCTCGATCACGGTGCCACTGTCCGGTGCAGTGGCGGTAGCGCAAAAGGTGGCAGCCGGCGAGCTGACAGCGCGCGTGGTGGTCGAGGGCAAGGATGAAACGAGTGCGTTGCAGCAGGCGCTCAAGGACATGAATGAGAGCCTGGTGCAGACGGTCAGCGACGTGCGCAATGGGACGGACACCATTACCGTGGCGTCGCGCGAGATCGCCAGCGGCAATGCGGACCTGTCGGAGCGCACGGAAACGCAGGCCAGTTCGCTCGAAGAGACGGCATCGTCGATGGAAGAGCTGACGTCGACCGTGAAGCAGAACGCGGACAACGCGCGCCAGGCCAACCAGCTGGCCGTGTCGGCATCGTCGGTGGCGGAGCAGGGCGGCAAGGTGGTGGCGCAAGTGGTCGATACCATGGGCTCCATCAAGGACAGTTCGCGCAAGATCGTCGATATTATCGGCGTCATTGACGGCATTGCGTTCCAGACGAATATTCTGGCCTTGAATGCGGCCGTCGAAGCGGCGCGTGCAGGCGAACAGGGACGCGGTTTTGCGGTGGTGGCGTCCGAAGTGCGTAATCTGGCCCAAAGGTCCGCTGGCGCAGCGAAAGAGATCAAGGGCCTGATCGGCGACTCGGTCGACAAGGTCGATGCCGGCAGCCGCCTGGTGGACGAGGCAGGACAGACCATGGGCCTGATCGTCACGTCGATCCGGCAGGTGGCCGATATCATGGGCGAAATCACGGCGGCAACGCAGGAACAGAGCCATGGCATCGAGGAAGTGAACCAGGCCATCGCGCAGATGGACCAGATGACGCAGCAGAATGCGGCGCTGGTCGAGGAAGCAGCGGCGGCCGCCGAGAGCATGCAGGAGCAGGCGCAGAAACTGGCCGACGCCGTCAGCATCTTCAAGCTCGACGGCGAGAGCGCGGCGCAGGCGGCCATGCCGGCGCCCGTACCGGTGAAAGCGGCGGCACGGCCTGCACCGGCAGTGGCGGCAACGACACGGCGGTTGGCAAAGACGGCGCAGGCCGGCGCGCCACCGCCCTCGAAAAAGCTGGCGGCGGCCGGCGGCGACGATTGGGAAGAGTTCTGACGCCAACCCGGTCCCGCTAGTTATACTTGCAAAGGCATTGGTCAGAGTAGTCATAGAGAGGTAAAAACAAATGCCGCAAACTAAAACGGATTCGGTCAAGGAATTTGATTTCACCGGCAAGGACTTCGAACGGGTCCGCGCCATGATTTACAAGCGGGCCGGCATCGCGCTGGCCGACAGCAAGCAGGAGATGGTTTACAGCCGCCTGGCCAGGCGCCTGCGCGCGACCGGCATCTCCTCGTTCGTCCGCTATCTGGACGACCTGGAAGCGGGCCGCATGGGTGACGAGTGGGAAGCGTTCACGAATGCGCTGACGACCAACCTGACGTCGTTCTTCCGCGAGGCGCATCACTTCCCGCTGCTGGCCGAGCATGTGAAAAAACTGAGCGGTCCGATCACCATCTGGTGTTCGGCCAGTTCCACCGGCGAAGAGCCGTACTCGATCGCCATGACGGTGTGCGAGGCGTTCAATACGCTCACGCCGCCGGTGACCATCATCGCCACGGATATCGACACGAATGTGCTGGCCACGGCCGCCAATGGCGTCTACAACCTGGACCGGCTCGAGAAGATGCCGGCCGATCGTGCGCGGCGCTTTTTCTTGCGCGGCAAGGGCGACCGAGAGGGGCAGGTGCGGGTGCGCCCGGAACTGCGCCAGATGATCACCTTCAAGCCGCTCAACCTGCTGGCCGACAGCTGGCCCCTGACGGGCCAGTTCGACGTCATCTTTTGCCGTAACGTGATGATTTATTTTGACAAGGCGACGCAGCGCAAGATTCTGTCGCGCTTTGTGCCATTGATGAAGCCGGATGCCCTGCTGTTTGCGGGCCATTCGGAGAATTTCCTGTACGTGTCGGATTCATTGAAACTGCGCGGTAAAACAGTCTATGAGCTCGATCAGCCTCGGGGCGCCGCGCCCAGGGCATCGTCGCATCGTACATGAGAGTGAAATATGAGCCTGGAATCCAAAGAGCAATTTGCCACTAACGTCTATTACGACCGGACGTTCAATTGTGACGCCGCCAAGATATTGCCTGGTGAGTATTACTTTACCAACAAGGACATGCTGATCGTCACCGTGCTCGGCTCCTGCGTCTCGGCCTGCATCCGCGACCGTGTCACGGGCCTGGGCGGCATGAACCATTTCATGCTGCCCGACGGCGGCAGCGATCCGAATAGCCCGATTTCAGCGTCGATGCGCTATGGTACTTACGCCATGGAGATCCTGATCAACGATTTGCTGAAGGCTGGCGCGCGGCGCGAGAACATGGAAGCGAAAGTGTTTGGCGGCGGCGCCGTGCTGCGCGGCTTCACGGCGATCAACGTCGGTGAACGCAATGCGGCTTTCGTCATCAATTACCTGAAGGCGGAAAAAATGCGCGTGGTGGCCGAGGACTTGAATGACATCCACCCGCGCAAGGTGTATTTTTTCCCCCGCAGTGGCAAGGTGCTGGTGAAAAAGCTGATGCAGACGCATAACGACACGCTGGTGCGCCGCGAACTCGATTACGCAAGCCGTCTCAAGGTTGCTCCGGTGGGCGGCGAGGTCGAACTGTTTTAAGCGCCGGACCAAACCTGCCGCGCGTCGCGCTTTGCGGCCTGCGACAGGTTTGTCGGACGTGTTAATTTGATAAAGAATAAGGGCCGCAAGGCCTGGAAGGGTATTTTATGAAGATCAAAGTATTGATCGTGGATGATTCGGCGTTGATCCGCAGCGTCATGACGGAAATCGTGAATAGCCAGCCCGACATGGAAGTGGTGGGGGCGGCGCCCGATCCGCTGGTGGCGCGCGAGATGATCAAGCAGACCAACCCCGACGTGCTGACCCTCGACGTCGAGATGCCGAAGATGGATGGCCTCGACTTCCTGGAAAAACTCATGCGCTTGCGTCCGATGCCGGTGCTGATGGTGTCGTCGCTGACCGAGCGCGGTTCGGAAATCACCATGCGCGCGCTGGAACTGGGCGCCGTCGATTTTGTCACCAAGCCCAAGATTTCCATCCAGAGCGGCATGCGCGAGTACACCGACATGATCGCCGACAAGATCCGCGCCGCCTCGAAGGCGCGCATCCGCGCGCGCACTCTGCCGTCGGCTGGCGACAGGGTGGCCGCACCGCTGCCTGCGCTGCGCAGCCCCTTGACGTCGAGCGAAAAGCTGATCATCGTGGGTGCCTCCACGGGCGGCACGGAAGCGATCCGCGAATTTTTGATGCAGATGCCGTCCGATTGTCCCGGCATCCTGATCACGCAGCACATGCCGGAAGGCTTTACGCGCTCGTTTGCGCGCCGCCTCGATTCGCTGTGCAAGATCTCGGTGCAGGAAGCGGCAGGCGGCGAACGCGTGCTGCCCGGCCACGCCTACATCGCGCCCGGCCATTCGCACCTGACCCTGACGCGCAGCGGCGCCAACTACATGACCAAGATCGACCAGGGCGAACCGGTCAACCGTCACCGCCCCTCGGTCGATGTGCTGTTCCGTTCGGCCGCGCAATCGGCAGGCAAGAATGCCGTTGGCGTGATCCTGACCGGCATGGGCAAGGATGGCGCACAAGGCATGTTGGAGATGAAGGCCGCAGGAGCGTATAATTTCGCGCAGGATGAAGCCAGTTGCGTGGTGTTCGGCATGCCACGCGAGGCGATCGCCGTCGGTGCTACGCATGAAGTCGGCGCTCTGACGGCGCTGCCCGGCATGGTGTTGGGACATCTGGCTGCGCATGGCATGCGTGCTTTGCGCGTGTAAGCCACGTTTTGTATGATCTGGGGCAAGTTTGTTCGCCTAAAAGCAACGAAAATGCTATCCTACAACTTGCTGCCGTAGTGTCGACCATAATGTCGGCATTCATGTCGATATTATTAACAAACCGCTACAGAAACAACGGAGTTATTCATGGCTGATCCAAAGATGAAATTTTTAGTCGTTGACGATTTTTCGACGATGCGCCGCATTGTCAGGAATCTGTTGAAGGAACTGGGTTATGCCAACGTCGATGAGGCGGAAGACGGCGTGATGGGCCTGGCCAAGCTGCGCGCGGAATCCTACGATTTCGTCGTCTCGGACTGGAACATGCCTAACATGGACGGCCTGACGATGCTGCAGCATATCCGCGCCGATCCCGCACTGGCCAAGCTGCCCGTGCTGATGGTGACCGCCGAAGCGAAAAAAGAAAACATCATCGCCGCCGCGCAAGCTGGCGCCAGCGGTTATGTTGTCAAGCCGTTCACGGCCGCGACCCTCGATGAAAAGCTGAACAAGATTTTCGAGAAGCTGGAAAAAGCCGGCGCCTGATCCAGGCTTGACCGTTATCAAGAAAAACGCTGCCCGTGCAAACCGGCAGCGTTTTTTTCGTCCACCAAGGCCTTTGGGCGGCCCGCCATTCGCGCGCGGGGACTCCGCGCTTGCCCCGTCCGGGCGGGGCGTTCCTGTCCAATACTGACTAATCGCAACTAGTTGCGAAGTGGAATTAAACATTTCTCAAAGTTAACTTTACACGTCAAATAATTTGGCTCATGATCGCTGCAGTATTCCACCTTTGTCCCCGACCCCGACAAGAAGGAGCGCACGATGCGCCGAACACCCGTATTATTTTTCGCCCTGAGCACAGCCCTGCTAACGGCCTGTGGCGTGAGCCTTGAACAAGCCGCCGTTGCGCCTGTCGCATCTGTCGAGATGCAGGAGGCTGCCGCGCCGTTACCTGCCGACGCTGATGGCCGGCATGCTTATCTGCACCGCGTGGGTGGCCATGATTATGTCAGCCTGAGCCAGCATGGCCCGCAGGGCGGCTTGCCGATACTCACGGGTGCGCAGCGCGGTGCGCATGCCATCCGCCTGCTGGCAGCCGATCCGGCCCAGGCACGGGCCATCCTGCGCAGCCTGAGGCTGCCTGCGAACCAGCGCAAGCTGTGGGCGGGAGAGGAAATCGTGCTCGATGCAGCCAGCTATGACATGCTGCAGGCGGCACGCGGCCGCAACAAGCCGCTGTTTGCCGAGCTCAAGCTGGTTGGAATGGTGAAGTAAGGGGAGAAACGGGGCCGAACGGCCCCGTTGTGACAATGCTTAAATTTCCAGGTTGTCGATCAGGCGAGTCTGCCCCAGCTTGGCGGCAGCCAGCACCACCAGCGGTTCGCCGGCGGCCAGTTCGGCCGCGCTCGGCGCTTGCAGGTTGGCGCGCTTGCGCACGGCGATGTAGTCCGATTTCCATCCGCGGCCATCGAGCAGCCGCATCGCTGCCTGTTCCAGTTCGCCCACGGCCAGGTTGCCTTTGCGCACTTCCTCCGCGACAAAATTGAGGCCCTTGAACAGTTCCGGCGCTTCCGCGCGTTCGCTTTCCGACAGGTACATATTGCGCGAGGACAAAGCCAGGCCATCGTCGGCCCGGTACGTTTCGGCGGCGATGATTTCCGTCGGCAGCGCGAACTGGCGCGCCATGTTGCGGATGATCATCAGTTGCTGGTAATCCTTCTTGCCGAACACGGCCACTCTTGGGCCCACGCAGGAAAACAGTTTGGTGACGACCGTGCACACGCCTTCGAAGAAGCCGGGCCGAAATTCCCCTTCCAGGGTATTGCCCAGGTCATCGGGCGGGCGCACGCGGTATTCCTGCGGTTCCGGATACAGTTCCTTTTCCGTCGGCGCGAACAGCACGTACACGCCTTCCTTTTCCAGCTTGGCGATGTCGGCCGCCATGGTGCGCGGGTATTTCTCGAAGTCTTCGTTTGGCCCGAATTGCAGGCGGTTCACGAAGATCGAGGCGACGACGGGGTCGCCATGCTTGCGCGCCAGGCGCATCAGCGACAAGTGGCCTTCATGCAGGTTGCCCATGGTGGGGACGAACGCCGTGCGCAGCTGTCCGCTGAGCTGGTCGCGCAATTCTTCGATGTCGGAAATAATTTTCATGGATTGCTTTCGCTAAAACCCCGTTGTACGGTGGTCAGTGACAAAGGGAGGGGATCAGGCGGGCGAATACGCCAGCCGGACGTAGATGGGGGCAAACGGTTCTGCTTGCGTGATTTCGATCAGGGTTTCCTTAGCCAGTTCCAGCAGGGCCACGAAGTTGACCACCACCACGGGCACGCCGCCGGCAATGTCGAACAGCTCGCTGAACTCGACAAAGCGCGACGATTGCAAGTGGCGCAGGATGCTTGACATGTGCTCGCGCACGGACAGTTCCTGGCGGCTGATGCGGTGATGCTGGGTCAGCTTGGCGCGTTTCAGCACGTCGAGCCACGCCTGCTGCAAGTCCACCGGTTCCACGTCGGGCCAGGTGGGCGTCAGGCTTTGCTCGATGAAAATCTGCGTGCGCACGAAATCGCGCTCGAACTGGGGAATGGCGTTCAGGTCGTAGGCGGCCAGCTTGATCTGCTCGTATTCGAGCAGGCGGCGCACCAGTTCGGCCCGCGGATCGCCGCCATCTTCCTCGACGTCGCTCTTGCGCGATGGCAAGAGCATGCGCGACTTGATCTCGATCAGCATGGCCGCCATCAGCAAGTACTCGGCGGCCAGTTCCAGGTTGCGCACACGGATCTGGTCGACATATTTCAGATATTGCAGGGTCACCTGCGCCATCGGGATATCGAGAATGTTGAAGTTTTGCTTGCGGATCAGGTAGAGCAGCAAGTCGAGCGGGCCTTCGAAGGCTTCGAGGAAGATTTCCAGCGCATCTGGCGGAATGTACAAATCCGTCGGCATGCGCAGCATGGGTTCGCCATACAGGCGGGCGATGCCCAGGGGATCGGCGGCGGGCGCCCCGTCCGTGCTTGCAGATGCTGCAGGGTCGCCGCTGCCGTCGCCGTCAGCGACAGGTTCGGGCGACTCGATGACTGCGCCGGCACCGGAAGCGTCGGCTTCCGGCGTCACTGCAGACTCTTCAGGCAACATCGTGCCGGTTCCAGATCTTAGTTCTTGTTCTGGTAAACGTAAGCCTGTTGCTTGACAGCCGATGCCAGCTGGCGTTCCTGCTCATCGATGCTGACGGCCGGCTTGTCCCACAGCAGGGCTCGGCCCGCTTGCTGGCCCGCTTCCATGCCTGGATTCTTGGCCTTCAGTTCAGCGATGAACAAGGTGTGGTCGGATACGTAGTTGTTGTGTTTTGCAGGCAGTTTCATATTCTCTTCTGAGTGTCTTATAAGTAAGGTCAGCCGGCCGTATTTTACCGCGCCGTGTCGCTTGGCGGGTTGTTGTATCGGCAAGTCCGGGGGCGAAATTGCTAAAAATCAATAACGCAACAAACGCCGCATCACCATCGGCGCCGGTTCGGCGGGGTTGGCGTGCGAATATTCCAGTTCTTCGGCCAGCTCGAATTCGAAGGCCGCATAAAAATCGATCAACTTGCGCTGGTCGCGCCGCACGGCCAGGCGCAATTCCTCGGCCTGGCACGACAGGCCGTGATGAATGATGGCTTCCAGCAAGTGCTGCGAGACGTGGCTGCCCCGGTAGGCGGGCAGCACGCCCATGCGTGAAATCTTCCAGATGGCAGGGTCGCTGTCGAGCGGCATCCAGCGCAGCGAACCGGCTGGAATGTCGTCGATCAGCAACACAAAGCCGCCGCCGTGGCGCAGTTGCTCTTCCACCTGCTGCGCCGTCTCGTGGTGTCCACTGGACGAGGCCGCCACCTTGCCGGCCCACGCAGCGCGGGTCAGATCGGCCATCAGTTGTGCATCGGCATTCGTTGCTTCGCGCACCACGATATTCATCATCGGTCCTTGTGGTGGCTTAGCGGATGCGCATGCCAGGTTCGGCGCCCGGCCACGGGTTCAGGATGTAGATGCCCGGATTTGCTTTTTCATCGGCGGCGGACGCTGCCATGACCATGCCTTCGGAAATGCCGAACTTCATCTTGCGCGGCGCCAGATTGGCCACCAGCACCGTCAGCTTGCCGATCAGTTCTTCCGGTTGATACGCCGAGCGGATGCCGGAGAACACATTGCGCAAGCGGCCTTCGCCCGCGTCCAGGGTCAGGCGCAGCAGCTTGTCGGAGCCATCCACCAGTTCGCAGTTGACGATTTTCGCGATGCGCAAGTCGACCTTGAGGAAGTCGTCGATCTTGATCTCGGGCGCCAGTTCCTCGATGGCGGCTGCGGCCGGCGCAACGGGCGCGGCGTCATTGGCGGCGTCGCCGGCGGGCGCGGCAATGGCGGCGGCCGCCTGCGGCGCGTCGAACAGCGCTTCGATCATCTTCGCATCCATGCGCGTCATCAGGTGGCTGTAGGCGCCGATGGTACGGCCCAGCATGCTGTTCGAGACGGCGTCGCCGAACACTTGCGTGTCGGCCCAGGTAAATTGCTCGTCGTTGAGGAACGACGCCACGTTCTTCGCCACGCCGGGCAGGACCGGCGACAGCAGAATCGTCAGCTGGCGGAACAGGATCAGGGCCGTGGTGCACACGTCGTGCAACTCGGCTGTCTTTTCCACGTCCTTGGCCAGAATCCATGGCTTGTTTTCATCGACATACTGGTTGGTAATGTCGGCGATTTCCATGATTTCGCGCAAGGCCTTGCCGAATTCGCGGTTCTCGAAGTGCGCGGCGATGCTGGCCTGGCGCTCGACGATGACGCCGTTCACGTCCACCGTCAGTGCGCGGTTGATCCAGCTTTGCGCGCCTTCCGACAGCGTCGATGCCAGCTTGCCGTCGAAACGCTTGGCGATGAAACCGGCGCAGCGGCTGGCGATGTTCACATATTTGCCGATCAGGTCGCTGTTCACGCGGGCGACAAAATCTTCACCGTTGAAGTCCAGGTCTTCCACTTTCGAGTTCAGCTTGAAGGCGATGTAGTAGCGCAGCCATTCCGGGTTCATGCCTAGGTCCAGGTAGCGCAGCGGCGAGATGCCCGTGCCGCGCGACTTCGACATCTTTTCGTTGTTGACCGTCAGGAAGCCGTGGACGTTGACTTTCAGTTTGTCGATCACCGGGTGGCCGGCAAATTTCAGCATGGCGGGCCAGAACAGCAAGTGGAAGGAGACGATGTCCTTGCCGATGAAGTGAATTTGTTCCGTGGCAGGATCGTTCAGCAGGGCGTCGAAATCGAGGCCTTTCTTGTCGCAATAGTTTTTCAGGCTGGCCAGGTAGCCGACCGGGGCATCCATCCATACATAGAAGAACTTGCCCGGCGCATCGGGAATCGGGATGCCGAAGTAGGGTGCATCGCGCGAGATATCCCAGTCGGCCAGCTTTTCACCCGCTTCACCCAGCCATTCGCTGACCTTGTTGACCATTTCCGGCTGCAAACGGCCTGGCGTATTCAGCCAGCTTTTCAGGAATTCGAAGCAGCGCGGGTCGGACAGCTTGAAGAAATACTGTTCCGACGGCTTCATCACGGGCGTCGCGTTGGTAAACACGGAGAACGGGTTGACCAGGTCGGTCGGCTGGTAGGCGGCGCCGCACACTTCGCAATTGTCGCCGTACTGGTTCTTGGCGCCGCATTTCGGGCATTCGCCCTTGATGTTGCGGTCGGCCAGGAACATGCCTTTGACGGGGTCGAAGAAACGGTCGACGGTTTTCGTGACGATCAGGCCCGTATCGCGCAGTTTGCGGTAGATCGATTGCGACAGGTCGACGTTTTCCGGCGAATCGGTCGAATACCAGTTGTCGAAGGCGATATGGAAGCCATCGAGGTATTGGGCGCGGCCGGCGGCGATGTTGGCGACGAATTGCTGCGGCGTGATGCCTTCTTTTTCGGCCGCGATCATGATGGGCGTGCCATGCGTATCGTCGGCGCCCACAAAGTGCACTTCACGGCCGGCTGCGCCATCGCGTTGCATTCGCTGGAACCGGACCCAGATATCAGCCTGGATGTATTCCATGATGTGGCCAATGTGAAAAGCGGCGTTTGCGTAAGGCAGGGCAGTGGTGACGAACAGCTTGCGAGTCATGATTGATGCACTTTTGGGATGGATAATAGGTCATTTTAACAGCGGAAAGGCAATATGAGCAGATGCAGCGCTGGCAAGTGATGCTTTTGCCGCCATCGCGTCATGCAAATTTGCGCTAGACTGCGCGTATTGCACATATGTAGTACACACGGAGATTTACATGAGCATCACAGTAGAAGACGTCAAGGCCGCGCTGGCCCAGGTTATTGATCCAAATACACATAAAGATTTCGTTTCCAGCAAAACCGTCAAGAATCTGAAAGTCGATGGCGATGATATTTCGCTCGACATCGAGCTGGGCTACCCCGCCAAAAGCCAGATCGATCTGATCCGCAAGTCCGTGCTGGCCGCCCTGCGCGTGCTGCCGGGCGTGGGCAATGTCAGCGTGGGCGTGTCGTCGAAAATCATTTCGCACACGGTGCAGCGTGGCTTGAAGCCGATGAGCAACGTGAAAAACATCATTGCGGTCGCTTCCGGCAAGGGTGGCGTGGGTAAATCGACCACGGCCGTGAACCTGGCCCTGGCCCTGGCCGCCGAAGGCGCCACCGTCGGCATGCTCGACGCCGATATCTATGGCCCGTCGCAGCCGATGATGCTGGGCATCAGCGGTCAGCCGAAGACCCTCGATGGCAAGAGCATGGAACCGATGGAAAACCATGGCCTGCAAGTGTCGTCGATCGGCTTCATGATCGATCCGGACGAACCGATGGTGTGGCGCGGCCCCATGGTCACGCAAGCGTTGCAGCAACTGCTGGACCAGACCAACTGGCGCGACCTCGATTACCTGATCGTCGACATGCCGCCAGGCACGGGCGACATTCAATTGACCCTGTCGCAGAAAGTGCCCGTCACCGGCGCCGTGATCGTCACGACGCCGCAGGACATCGCGCTGCTGGACGCGCGCAAGGGCCTCAAAATGTTCGAGAAAGTCGGCATTCCGATTTTGGGCGTGGTGGAAAACATGAGCACGCACATTTGCTCGAATTGCGGCCATGCGGAAGAAATCTTCGGCGCCGGCGGCGGCGCGAAGATGTGCGCCGACTTTGGCGTGGAATTCCTCGGCGCCTTGCCGCTGACCATGGCAATCCGCCAGCAGACCGATTCCGGCACGCCGACCGTCGTGGCCGAGCCGGATGGCCCCGTCGCCGTCATCTACAAGCAGATCGCCCGCACCATCGCGATTAAAGTGGCGGAAAAGGCGAAGGATATGACGAGCAAGTTCCCGAGCATCGTCATCAAGAACGACTAGCGGCTGGGCGGCCTTGCAAACCTACTGTGCAGCTCACTTTCGGGTCGGCGTTACTCACCGTACTAAAGTACGGTTGCGTTACTCAACCCGACATTGAGCTTGCTCGCTACGGTTTTCAAGGCCACCGTGGCACTGTTGGATTTATCCATGGAGTTAACTGCTCCCCGGCGCCAGCGTTAGCGGGAATATGGTTTCATGCAGTCCGTGTTGTTATTAAACAAGAGGAGATATCATGCAATTGACCACCGTATTCCTGCGCCGCAGTATCGCCGTGATCGCAGGCAGCCTGCTGGCCGCCAGCGCCTTTGCCCAGTCCGTTTCATTTGTCGAGCCCGTCGATGGCGCGACAGTGACTAGCCCGTTCAAGGTGAAGTTTGCCGTCAGCGGCATGGACGTCAAGCCGGCCGGCGACATGACGGCGAAGACTGGCCACCATCATCTGCTCATCAATATGGGGCCGATGAAGGCGGGCGAAATGATACCCATGGATGACAAACATTTGCATTTCGGCAAAGGGCAGACGGCAACGGACGTCACCTTGCCACCGGGCCAGTACACGCTCACCATGCAGTTCGCCAACGGCGCGCACCAGTCGTATGGGCCGGAGTTGAGTAAAAGCATCAAGGTGACGGTCAAGTAATCGCGCATATTGATTCATGTCGGCATCAGGCCGGGTTCCAGCGATGGAGCCCGGCCTTTTTCTTGTTATTGCTTTTTGTCATCATTGCGTCATATAGTCGGCGTACGCTGCCCGATGGCCTAACTTTGGATGAGTGCATATGAGCAAGAATTTCTCCCTTTCCCGGCAACTGGCGCAGGCGCTGCTGCTGGTAGCCAGCGTGGCGGTGTGCCAGGCGCATGCGGCCAAAGTGCTTCCTGCTGCTTCTGCCACTGCGACGCAGCCGAAACTGGTGGTGGTACTGGTGGTGGACGGCTTGCCGCAGGAACAGGTGACGCGCTACCGCGACCAGTTCGGCCAGGGCGGTTTCCGCCGCCTGCTGGAGCAGGGCGCGTGGTTCAGCGATGCGCACCAGGCGCATGGCATCACGGTGACCGCCATCGGCCATTCGGCTGTGCTGTCGGGCGCTTACCCGTACCAGCATGGCGTGATCGGCAATAACTGGATCGATCCCGTGACGAAGAAATCCGTGTACTGCACCGAGGATGGCAATTTCCACTACATTGGCGAAGCAACGCAACCGGACGATGGCACGGCGCCGACCAGGCTGCGCGTGAGCACCCTGGGCGACGAGCTGCGCTATGCCACGGGCGACAAGGCCAAGGTCGTCACCGTCTCGGGCAAGGACCGCGGTGCCATCCTGCTGGCCGGGAAAACGGGCACGGCCTATATGTACATGGAAAAGACGGGCAACTTCGCCAGCAGCACCTATTACATGCAGCAGCATCCGCAATGGGTGCAGCGCTACCAGGCCGCCAGGCCGCAGGATCGTTATTATGGCAAGAGCTGGACGCCGCTGCTGGCCGATGCGGCCTATGCGCGCGACGCCCGTGATGATCTTGTGGCGGCCAAGCCGGGCACGCGCAACACCTTCCCGTTTGCCTACTACAGCGACAGCGGCAAGCTCGATGGCGAGTACTACAGCCGCTTGAAGTCCGGTCCCTTCCTCGACGAGCTGACGCTGGAATTTGCCCGCGCCGCCATCGATGGCGAAAACCTGGGCCGCAATCCGGCTGGCGTGCCTGATATCCTGGGCGTGAGCCTGTCCGCACACGATTATGTGAACCACGCCTACGGTCCGGAAAGCAAGATGTCGCACGACCACCTGCAGCGCCTGGACCGCATGCTGGCTGGCTTCTTTGCCGACCTCGATAAAAAAGTCGGCATGGACAATGTGCTGGTGGTGCTGACGGCCGACCATGGCTTTGCCAACGTGCCTGAATTTACGGAAGCGCGCGGCGGCTTTTCCGCCAAGCGCATCGACGGCGACAAGCTGGTGGCGGCATTGAACCAGCACCTGGCCACGACCCTGGGCATCGACAAGCTGGTGACGACGTCGTCGCTGCCGAATATCTACCTCGATTATGCGCTGGCGGAAAAGAGCGGCGTCCATCGCGCCGCCCTGGAAGACGCGGCGGCCCGCTTCCTGCTGCAGCAGGACGGCCTGGCGCAGGTCTACACGCGCACGCAGATGGAAACGGGAGCTGTCGCCACGCGCATGGATACCCTGATGCGCCGCGCCTGGAACCGCCAGCTGTCGGGCGACCTGATGGTAGTCACAAAGCCTGCCTGGTACTTCGGCAAGGGCGTTGGCGGCACCTCGCATGGCACGCCATACACGTATGACACCAACGTGCCGCTGATGGTATTCGGCCCCCGCTGGATCAAGCCGGGCGCTTATGGCCAGTATGCGGAAGTGGTCGACATCGCCCCGACCCTGGCTCATTTGCTGCGCATACGCCAGCCATCTGCGTCGGAAGGGCGGATTTTGACGGAAGCGGTGCGCTAGCCGCTCCTTACAGCAGCCAGTCGATCGGCAGCACCGACAGAATCGCCACTCCCATGCGCTTCCACACGCTGGTGCCCGGTTCCGTGTCGTAGCGCGTGGTGATGCCGCTGGCGTCGCGGGCGATCCAGTACAGCGCGCCATCGTCGCCCAGCAGCACCTGGTAGGCGCGTTGCGGGATGGTGGTGCGCATGGCCTGCCCCAGCTGGCTGGCCAGCGCGGGGCTGTCGATGACGAGACCCATTTCCGTGTTCAATTCGATCGAGCGCGGGTCGAAGTTGAACGAGCCGACAAAGATGCGCTGGTCGTCGACGGCAAAGGTCTTCGCGTGCAGGCTCGAAGCGGAACTGCCGAAGCGGCCCGGCTGTTCGCGCGCATCGCCCCGTTCCCACGAACGGCGCGATTCATACAGCAGCACGCCCGCTTCCAGCAGAGGTTTGCGCCACTTCGCATAGCCCGCATGCACGGCCGCCACGTCGGTCGCTTCCAGCGCATTCGTCAGGATGCGCACGCCCACGCCCTGTTTTGCCAGGTCGGCAAAGGCCTGCGTGCCGGCTTTGCCGGGCACGAAATACGGCGACACCAGGTCCACTTCCTTTTCCGGCACGCCCAGCAGGTTTTGCAGGTTTTCCGCCACGCCCGTGCCTGGCCTGGCCTTGTCCAGCACCTTGGCCGGGTCGTCGCTGACCATGCGCGTGTTTGCCCATTCGAAGGGCAGGGTGCGTTCCATCATCTGCTTGACGAAGGGCGAGGTGCGCAGTGCCTGCACGTATTCCTCGGCCGCCTTGGTATCGTCGATGCGGTCCGCCTCGGCGGCGATAGTGGCCGCGTCGCCGTCGACATGGCTGGTCAGCAGCAGACTGGCCGGGTAGGCCTAGGCGCTGTTCCAGTAGCGGTCGAAATCGTGCGAGACCTCGTCGACGACGGGACCGACGGCCAGCACGTCAAGGTCGGCAAACAGCACGTCGCCGGCCGCGCCAAAATATTCATCGCCCACATTGCGTCCGCCGACGATGGTGGCCTGGTTATCGGCCGTGAACGATTTGTTGTGCATGCGCCGGTTGAGGCGCGAAAAATCGGTGGCAAAGGCCAGCGCGCGCGGCGAACGGGGCACGAAGGGATTGAACAGGCGGATTTCCAGGTTCGGCTGCTTGCCCAGCATGGTCAGGGTCTGGTCCAGGCCCGCCGTGTTGTTATCGTCGAGCAGCAGGCGCACGCGCACGCCCCGTTCGGCCGCCTGGCGCAGGGCGTCGAAGAGCAGGGTGCCGGTGATGTCCTTGTGCCAGATGTAGTACTGCACATCCAGGCTGCGCTGGGCGGCGGCGGCCAGCAGGGCGCGCGCGGCAAAGGCATCGCGCCCGTCGACCAGCGGATAGATGCCGGACATGCGGGGATGCTGCGCCACTAATGGTGCAATGGCCGTGGCCAATTTGGTCTGTGCCGTATCCGTGATGACGGTCGACGCGCTGCGGCCTTCCAGCGAGGGCAGCGCAGCGCAGCCGGCGAGGACGGCGGACAGCAGCAGGGGCAGCAGGAAACTGGTGCTGCGGCGGGCAAGGATGGTGGCGGACATGGCAGGCTTTCATCGAATTGCCTCGATGTTAGCAGATGCGCATGCCCGCACGCGGTGCGGTTTTACAGTTGTTCCAGCGCGATCAGTTCGGCCACCGTCTGGCGGCGGCGGATCAGGCGCGAAGCTTCTCCATCGACCAGGTATTCGGCCGCATGCGGGCGGCTGTTGTAGTTCGACGACATCGACGCGCCATACGCGCCTGCGCCTTCGAAGACCACGTAGTCGCCCACCTGTGCTGCGGGCAACAAGCGGGTTTCCACCACGCCGCCATCGCGCTGGGTAAAGACGTCACCCGATTCGCACAGGGGGCCGCCGACGACGGTGGCGTGCTGCCCATCGAGAACGCGGCCATCGTGGGCGATGACCGACATTTCATGGTAGCTGCCGTACATGGCGGGGCGCATCAGTTCATTGAAACCCGTATCTAACAAGGTGAAGTGGTTGCCGCCCATTTGCTTGGTGGCGCGCACTTCGGCCACCAGCAGGCCCGCGTCGGCCACGAGGAAGCGGCCCGGTTCGATTTCCAGGTGCACGGCGTGGCCCAGGTGCGCCTCGATCTGCTTGCGCGCCGCATCCCACAGCTGGAAGTAGTGGTCCGTGTCGACCGGCTGCTCGCCTTCGCGGTAGGGCACGGACAGGCCTCCGCCCGTGGAAATGGCTTCGATGTCGTGGCCCATGTTTTTCACCAGGTCGACCATGGTGCCGCAGACGGTTTCCAGGTGGCTGTAGTCGACGCCCGAGCCGATGTGCATGTGCAGGCCCACCAGGTGCAGTCCATGTGCGCGGATGACGGCCAGCGCCTCTGGCAGCTCTTCATGCCAGATGCCGTGCTTGCTGTTTTCGCCGCCCGTATTGGTCTTGTTGCTATGGCCATGTCCATAGCCGGGATTGATGCGCAGCCAGACGCGGTGGCCGGGCGACACTGGGCCCAGCTGGCGCAGCATGTCGACGGAGCCGCAATTGACTTCGATCTTCGCCGCCGCCACGCGCGCCAGGGTGGCGCGGTCGAACAGGTCGCAGGTGAATACCACGCCGGCAGCGCCGTTCGTTTGCGCCGGCGTAAAGCCTGCCTGCAGCGCGCGTTCGATTTCGCCCAGCGAGACGGCGTCCACGTGCACGCCCGCTTCGCGCATCATGGTGAGCAGATGGATGTTCGAATTGGCCTTTTGCGCGAAGCGCACGGTGTCGAACTGCGCCAGCTGCGCGATGCGGGCACGGATGGTGGCCGCGTCGTAGACCCACAGGGGCGTGCCGTGTTCCTGGGCGAGTTGGGCGAGAGTCTGGTCGGCGACGGGCTGCATCGTGTGCTTTCGGTGGAATGGGAATAACTGCATGATGGCTGATTGTGCTTCGACTATAAAATATCCATTTAAGCCTACCTTATTCATTTATGATATGACCATGACTATCTCCCTGCGCCATATCGAAGTGTTTCGCGCCATCATGACGACGGGCAGCGTGACGGCCGCCGCCGCCATGCTGCACACATCGCAGCCCACCGTCAGCCGCGAGTTGGCGCGCCTCGAACATTTGACGGGCTTGACCCTGTTCGAGCGCGAGCGGGGGCGGCTGCGCCCCACGGCCCAGGCGCTGCAGCTGTTCGAGGAAGTGCAGCGCGCGTATTTCGGCCTGGAGCGCATCGTCAGCACGGCGGCGGCCCTGCGTCAGTTCGACCAGGGGCAGTTGTCGATTGCCTGCCTGCCCGTGTTTTCCCAGTCGCTGCTGCCGCAGGCTTGCAAGCGCTTCGTCGCCGATTTCCCGAACGTGAGCATCAGCATCACGCCGCAGGAGTCGCCGCTGCTGGAAGAGTGGCTGTCGGCGCAGCGCCACGATATCGGCTTGACGGAAGTGGGCAATGCGCCGCCGGGCACCGCGCTCGATACGCTGATGTCCGTCGATGAAGTGTGCGTGCTGCCCGACGGCCATGCACTCGCAAGCAAGGCCGTGCTGCAGCCGGCGGACTTCGCGGGCCAGCCTTTCATCAGCCTGGCTGCCGTCGACCCTTACCGCCAGCAGATCGACACCATCTTCGCGCAGGCCGGGGTGGAGCGGCGCATGGCGCTCGACACCCACAGCGCCGCCTCCGTCTGCGCCATGGTGCGCGAAGGCGTGGGGCTGGCCATCGTCAATCCGCTCACGGCGCTGGACTACGCGGGGCAGGGTTTGCAGATCCGCCGCTTTGCCGTGTCCTTGCCGTTCACGGTGAATCTCGTGAAACCTTTGCACCGGCCCTTGTCGCAACTGGTCGCCCTGTTCGAACAGGCGCTGCATGCGCAGGCGGACGAGGTGAAAAGACGCTTGCTGCAGCTGTGACGGCGCTTGTGGAGCGGAGGCGGTCAACAGAGTAAAATGGCGTTTTACTTCAAAGCCTGATTACTTCGATGACCACAACCGCTACTCCCGTCCGTACCCGTTTCGCTCCCAGCCCGACCGGCTATCTGCACCTGGGCGGCGCCCGCACCGCTTTATATAGCTGGGCGTATGCCCGCCACTTCGGCGGCACCTTCGTGCTGCGCATCGAAGACACGGACCTGGAGCGCTCCACGCCGGAAGCCGTGCAAGCCATCATCGAAGGCATGAAGTGGCTGGGCCTGGACCACGACGAAGGCCCGTTCTACCAGATGCAGCGCATGGACCGCTACCGCGAAGTGGTGGCGCAGATGCTGGCTGAAGGCACTGCCTATCATTGCTATTCCTCGCCGGAAGAAGTCGAGGCGATGCGCGAGCGCATGCGCGCCGCTGGCGAAAAGCCACGCTACGACGGCACCTGGCGTCCGGAGCCGGGCAAGACCCTGCCGGCCGTGCCAGCCGACCGCAAGCCTGTCGTGCGCTTCAAGAATCCGCTCGATGGCGACGTGACGTGGGACGACGTGGTCAAGGGTACGATCACGATTTCCAACCGCGAACTGGACGACCTGGTGATCGCGCGCCCGGACGGCACGCCAACGTATAACTTCTGCGTGGCCGTCGATGACTGGGACATGCAGATCACGCACGTGATCCGCGGCGACGACCATGTCAACAACACCCCGCGCCAGATCAACATCCTGCGCGCCATCGGCGCACCGCTGCCCCTGTATGGCCACCTGCCGATGATTTTGGGTGCGGACGGCGAAAAGCTGTCGAAGCGCCATGGCGCCGTCAGCGTGATGGATTACCCGGCGCAAGGATTCCTGCCGGAAGCGATGCTGAACTACCTGGCGCGCCTGGGCTGGAGTCATGGCGACGATGAAGTGTTCTCGACCGAGCAGTTCTGCGAGTGGTTCAACCTGAATCACCTGTCGAAATCGGCGGCCCAGTTCAACAATGAAAAACTGGCCTGGCTGAACAACCACTATATCAAGCAGGCCGACAACGCCCGCCTGGCCGACCTGGCCCGTCCGCAAATGCTGATCGCCGGCGCCGTCTTCGAAGGCGCGCCTGATCTGGCGCAAGTGCTGGGCATGATGAAAGAGCGCGCCAATACGGTCAATGAACTGGCTGCCGCCTCGATGCTGTTCTTCCGCGCGCCGCAGCCGGAAGCGGAACTGGCGGCACAGCACATCACGGATGCTATCAAGCCCGTGCTGGCGCAGTTTGCCGAGCGCATCGCCACGGTGGAGTGGAGCAAGGAAGCCGTCGCCGCCATGATCAAGGAAGTGCTGGCCGCCAACACCATCAAGATGCCGCTGCTGGCCATGCCTTTGCGTCTGATTTTGACGGGTCAGTTGCAGACGCCGGCCATCGACCAGGTGGTGGTGATGTTCGGTAGAGAGACCGTGCTGGCGCGCCTGGCAAAGTGGCTGTAAGTATCGCGATGAAATAACCGTAAAAACAGGGTGCGGAAACCTCTCCTATGAAAAGTTGCTCATAGACGAAAAAGGGTATTTGCAGAGTGAAACTTCTTTGCTATACTCTTGTTTCTGCACCAACGGGGGTATAGCTCAGCTGGGAGAGCGCTTGCATGGCATGCAAGAGGTCAGCGGTTCGATCCCGCTTACCTCCACCAGCAGCAAAATCGCAGTCAGGTTTTGTTAGTCGTTGAAGTGGTGCAGTTGTTGTTGGAAGTTCCGCGGTCCCCATCGTCTAGAGGCCTAGGACATCACCCTTTCACGGTGAGTACAGGGGTTCGAATCCCCTTGGGGACGCCAGGTAGTTGTGGTATAGTAGTGGCAGTTGTTTGTACTGATTGTTGTAAGTTCAGCCCCGTAAAAAGCGGAATCTGGATGGAAAGCAAGTAGTGGAACAAAGTCGCCAAGTGCGGCTTTTATTATTTCTGCGCCCGGGGGGTATAGCTCAGCTGGGAGAGCGCTTGCATGGCATGCAAGAGGTCAGCGGTTCGATCCCGCTTACCTCCACCAACAGCGCAGAAATAAGGTGGCAAACTGTAGTTCCGTGGTCCCCATCGTCTAGAGGCCTAGGACATCACCCTTTCACGGTGAGTACAGGGGTTCGAATCCCCTTGGGGACGCCAGTTCAGTCTGGTGTTGTAGTAGTAAGAAGTAACAGTGTTTCTGCGCCCGGGGGGTATAGCTCAGCTGGGAGAGCGCTTGCATGGCATGCAAGAGGTCAGCGGTTCGATCCCGCTTACCTCCACCAACAGCGCAGAAGTCACGTGATAATCAAAGTCGCCTTGAGCGGCTTTTTTTATTTCCGCGACACTTTCCGCCATACCCCTCGGGGGAATATGGCTAAGCTGTTAGTGCGCTTGCATGGCATGCAAGAGGTCAGCGGTTAGCTCCCGCCAACCTCCGCCAGCAGTGCAGAGGTCACGTGATAATCAAAGTCGCCTTGAGCGGCTTTTTTTATTTCCGCCAGTGATTTCTTCGCTCGGGGGGAATATGGCTAAGCTGTTAGTGCGCTTGCATGGCATGCAAGAGGTCAGCGGTTAGCTCCCGCCAACCTCCGCCAGCAGCGCAGAAGTCACGTGATAATCAAAGTCGCCTTGAGCGGCTTTTTTTATTTCCGCCAGTGATTTCTTCCCTCGGGGGAATATGGCTAAGCTGTTAGTGCGCTTGCATGGCATGCAAGAGGTCAGCGCTTAGCTCCCGCCAACCTCCACCAACAGCGCAGAAGTCACGTGATAATCAAAGTCGCCTTGAGCGGCTTTTTTATTTGCATCAGCGATTTCTTCGCTCGGGGGGTATGGCTAAGCTGTCAGCGCGCTTGCAGCTTGCTTGATGTGCAAGGGAAGGTTTTTTCTGCCTGGCTTGCCGCTACGAGGCGGTTTCTTTCATGACTTGCTGATACTCCTTTTTTCATAGGGAGGAGAGGAGTGAAATAAGATGGAAAATATGAAGGCCAGCAGTTGATTTCGTGAATCGCTTCGTGTTAAAATTCGCGCACGCTTTTTTGAGGGGCTAAGCAAAGCCTTCAACGAAGAGTCCGCTGAGAGTAAAGCCAGCACAGGTCCCCATCGTCTAGAGGCCTAGGACATCACCCTTTCACGGTGAGTACAGGGGTTCGAATCCCCTTGGGGACGCCAGGATTCAGTTGTAAAGTGAGTGCAGTGCTGAATGGGCCTGACAAGTCAGGCTTTTTTTGTTTCTGCGATTGCTGTAGTACCGGGTCAGGATGCGAAGTACTGCATTCCGGACAGATTTCTGTCCCCATCGTCTAGAGGCCTAGGACATCACCCTTTCACGGTGAGTACAGGGGTTCGAATCCCCTTGGGGACGCCAGATTCGCAAGTAGTTACAGGTCGGGATGCAGGGTAGCGCATCCAGGACAGATTTTCTGTCCCCATCGTCTAGAGGCCTAGGACATCACCCTTTCACGGTGAGTACAGGGGTTCGAATCCCCTTGGGGACGCCAGACCGGCTGAATCAGCCAACAAAAAGCCGCCTGGTAACAGCGCGGCTTTTTTGTTATTTGCCAGCATGCCAACGTTTCCCTCTTCATTTTTTGCCTGCTCATGCCATTACCTAGCGATCGCGCACCATCTCTGGCTATCTTCTGCAAAGTCGTCGACAACTACGGCGATATCGGCATTTGCTGGCGCCTGGCGCGGCAGTTGAGCGGCGAGCACGGCGTGGCCGTCACCTTGTGGGTTGACGATCTTGCAAGCTTCCGGCGCATCTGCCCCGGCATTCACGTGGCGGTGGAAACGCAGCAGGCCAGCGGCGTGACGGTGCGCCACTGGCGCGGCCAGGATGGCGTGTTTGCACCTGCCGATATCGCCGATATCGTCATCGAGTTTTTTGCCTGCGACATCCCGCCTGGCTACATCTCCGCCATGGCGCAGTGCGCGCCGCAGGCGGTGTGGCTGAACCTGGAAGGCTTGACGGCGGAAGAGTGGGTCGAGGGTTGCCATGCATTGACGTCGCCGCGCCATGGCATGATCAAGCATTTCTTCTTTCCCGGTTTTACGCATAAGACGGGCGGCTTGCTGCGCGAAGCGGCGCTCGACGAGCGGCGTTTGGCGTTCCAGGATGATGCACCCGCCATGGCGGCATTCCTGGGGCAATTTGGCGTGACGGCGGCGGAAATGTCTGCTTTGAAAGTATCGCTGTTCTGCTACCCGTCCGCCCCGGTCGCCCAGTTGTTTGGCGTGTGGCAGGCGGGCAGCGAGCCCGTGACGTGCCTGGTGCCGGAAGGCGTCGCGTTCGATGCCGTTCAAGCGTTTATCGGCGACGATGCGGCGGTGGGTGGTGCGGCGCGCACGCGCGGCGCGCTCACCGTGCGCGTGCTGCCTTTCGTGCCGCAAGACGATTACGACCGCCTGCTGTGGGCTTGCGACGTCAATCTCGTACGCGGCGAGGATTCCTTCGTGCGCGCGCAATGGGCAGGCCGGCCATTTCTCTGGCATATCTATCTGCAGGATGAAAACTTGCACCACGTGAAATTGCACGCCTTCTTGCAGCGCTATGCGGCAGACGTGGATGGGCCGATAGCCAGCCTGGTGCAGGCGGCGCTAGCCTGGAATGGCGCCAGCACGGACGCCTTGCCGTGGACGCAGCTGTGGCCGGCCTTGCAGGCCGACCTGCCGCGCATCAGTGCGCGCGCGCAGGCCTGGCAGCGGCAGATGCAGTCCAATGGCGATCTGGCAAGTAACTTGCTGGCGTTCGCCGGCGCGACGAGATAGGCGCTTGCCAAAAATTAAGGTAAAATGCCCGGTTATTTCTAACGTATTTTTAACCGATCAAACGCAAGCTTGCGGCGCTGATGGCGCACAGGCGGCAGATGGTCTTCATGCAACCCACTTTTTACGTACATTCCTATGAAACCCGCAAAAGAAATTCGTGTTGGCAATATCATCATGGTCGACAGCAAGCCAATGATCGTGTTGCGTTCTGATGTCAACGGTTCGAGCCGCACGGGCTTCACCTACAAATGGAAGATGAAAAATCTTCTGACGAACACCCCGATGGAAAACGTGTTCCGCGGCGACGACAAGTTTGACGTTGTTGTTCTGGATAAAAAACCAGTGACGTATTCGTACTTCGCCGACCCGCTGTTCGTCTTCATGGACACCGAGTACAACCAGTATGAAATCGAAGAAGAAAACCTGGGCGATGCACTGCATTACCTGAAGGATGGCATGGAATGCGAAGCCATTTTCTACGACGGCAAAGCCATCTCCGTTGAGCTGCCTACGACCATCGCTCGTCAAGTGGTGTACTCGGAGCCTGCAGTTAAGGGCAACACGTCGGGCAACGTCCTGAAAGAAGCCAAGATCGAAAATGCCATCGACGCACACCGCCACATCGTGCAAGTACCGCTGTTCGTGGCACAGGACGACGTCATCGAAATCGACACCCGTACCAACGAATACAAGCGTGTCGTACGCAACTGATAGCTCGTCACGCTGCGCTGCTCGCAGGGCCCGGCAAACACCGGCCAGGCTTGCTCCAGTGTTCGACCATCAAGAAACGCTGCCTTCGGGCGGCGTTTTTTTTTGCTATGTCACCGTAAGGTGTGGGAACTCTCCCATGGTTGCCTTCAACAATGTTTCTGGGGAGCGGATGCGTCCGGCGTCGAGTATCCAGCGCCACCCCAGATAATTCGGCAGGTAAT
>NZ_JBNYXS010000031.1:0-61776 GCF_051380775.1 Janthinobacterium pasteuri
AGAAAACAGAAACGGCTCTCCTAACGCCTCGTCAACCCGCGACACGGCCGCAACCACGCGCAGTTCGGCCACATGCAACTATATTTGAGTTTTTACACAGCCTGGGCCGATAGCGGACATCGGCATGCTGCAACGAAAATCATACGTCACGTAAACGGAAAAACCCAGCACCGATATTAGACAACTGTCTAATATACAGTGCTGGGTTTCTATACAGCTTACGCTGTAACTGCTTGAATCCAATGGTCGGGACGGGAAGATTCGAACTTCCGACCCCATGCACCCCATGCATGTACGCTACCAGGCTGCGCTACGCCCCGACGAGGTGAGAATTATAGCAGAGGCTTTTAGGTTTTTGCCATGCTTTGCGCATGATTCATAGTGAACTGCGCAAAGTTTTTTTTCAGCCCGGTGGGAAGCGTTCTACTCGCCCAGCAGCAATGCCGTCAGGACGATGCGGAAACCGGCGATCAAGGGTTCGACCTTGACCTCGGGATTATGCACCAGCCGAACGGGCAAGCCCTGATACATGGCGATCATGGTATTGAGGCGCCCTTCCAGCATCTCTTCGTCGGCCGGCAAGCCGCGCTTGATGCGCGCATCGCGTATGATCGAAAGAAACAGCTTGCGCGAACGCACATCTGCGCAGTGCAGCATTTCCGCGATGGCGGGGTTGCGCGAAGCCTCGGCAAAGATTTCCAGCGGCATCACCCAGGTTTTCGGATCCAGGCTTTCCAGCACATGCTCGCCAGCATTGTCGACCACGGCCTGCAGCGGGTCCTCGCGCTGCGCCAGGTCCTGCATCAGGTTGGTGACCCGCTCCATGTTCTTCATGACGAAGGCGGCGATGATCGCATCCTTGCTGTCAAAATAATTATAGATGTGGCCCGCGCTCATGCCGGCCGCTTTCGATATCTCGGCCATGCTGGCGCCGTGGAAGCCGCGGCGGCTGAAACAACTCTCCGCCGCATCGAGCACCTGCTTGCGCCGCGTGTTGGCGCGTTCGGGATCGGGATGCTTCTTTTCAACTTGGTTCATGATTTTCCAGTAGCGCGCCGGCCCTGCCCTTGCGGGCAAGGCCGGCGTCGGCGTCCCCGTGATTATTGGACGCTGCCAGCCGCCGCAACGGCTGTCTGCTCAGGCTGCCAACCGCCGCCCAGCACCTTGTACAAGGTCACCAGGTTGGTCGATTTGGCCAGGCGCGCCGTGATCAGGCTTTGCTGCGCCGTGTAGAGCGCGCGCTGGGCCACCAGGGCGTTCAGGTAGGACTCGGCGCCCTGCTTGTAGCGCGCGTCGTGGATGGTGTAGCTCTTCGTCGACGCTTCGACCAGCGAGACCTGCGATTGCAGGCGCTCGTCGATGGTGCCGCGCTGGGCCAGCGCATCGGACACTTCACGGAAGGCGACCTGGATCGCCTTTTCGTATTGCGCCACGGAGATTTCACGCTGCACCTTGGCGATATCGAGGTTGGCGCGGTTCACGCCACCATCGAAGATCGGCAAGCTGATCTGCGGAATGAAGCTCCACGTGCCACTGCCCGCCTTGAACAGGCCCGACAGGTTGTCGCTGAGCGAACCTGCCGTCGCCGTCAGCGAAATGCGCGGGAAGAAGGCCGCGCGCGCCGCGCCGATGTTGGCGTTGGCGGCGCGCAGGGTGCGTTCGGCCGCCAGCACGTCGGGACGGCGTTGCAGCACGTCCGACGGCACGCCAGCCGGAATATCCGTCAGCGCCGTCACGGCGCCGAACTCGGCTGGCGGCAGCAAGTCAGCCGGCACGGGGCCGCCCACCAGCAGGACCAGCGCGTTCTGATCCAGCGCCACCTGACTCGTGAATACAGCCACGTCGGAACGGGCCGACTCGACACTGGTCTGGGCATCGTACTTGTCCAGGCCGGAAGTCGCACCGGCACTGAAGCGGCGCACGGCCAGGTCATACGACGACTGCTGGCTCTTCAAGGTATCTTGCGCCACGCGCAGGCGCTGCTGGTCGGCCACCAGGTTCAGATAGGTGCTGGCCACTTCGGCCACCAGGCTGATCTGCTGCGCACGACGTGCTTCTTCCGTGCCCAGGTATTGCTCCAGCGCGCTATCGGACAGACTGCGCACGCGGCCGAAGAAGTCCAGCTCGTACGCCGACACGCCCAGGTTCGCCGTGTACTGGCGGTTGATGGACGCTTCGCCGTTGGCGCTGGCGTTCTTCGGCACGCGGGTGGCCGACTGACCGCCCGAAGCCGACAGGGTCGGGATCAGGGCGGCGCGTTCGATGCCATACGTGGCGCGCGCTTTCTCGATGTTCAGGATCGAGACGCGCAGGTCGCGGTTGTTGGCCAGCGCCAGTTCCAGTACCTGGCGCAGGCGCGCATCGGCAAAGAACTCGCGCCAGGCGACGTCCGCCACCGGCTTGGCGTCGGCGGCGGCCGTGTCGGCCTTGTAGGAAGGGCCCGTCGGCCACGCCGTGGGCGCCGGCGCTGCCGGACGCTCATACGTGGGAGCCAGGCTGCAACCGGCCAGCAAGGCCAGTGCCGCCATGGAGAGTAGCGATTTTTTCATATTAATGTGCATCCTTGGAAAGCGTGACGGCTGGCGAGCCAGGCGTCGCCGACGTGGCTGGCGCAGCCGGCTTCGAGAAGAAGCCGCGCACCAGCACGAAGAACACCGGCACGAAGAAGATACCGAGGAAGGTGGCCGTCAACATACCGCCCAGCACGCCGATACCGATGGCGTTCTGGCTGCCGGAACCGGCGCCGCTGGAGATGGCCAGTGGCAACACACCGAGGCCGAAGGCAATCGAGGTCATCAGAATCGGACGCAGACGCAGACGCACCGCATGCAAGGTCGCGTCCAGCAGCGACATGCCCGATTCCTGCATTTCCTTGGCAAACTCGACGATCAGAATCGCGTTCTTCGCCGACAGGCCCACCACCGTGAGCAAGCCCACCTGGAAGTATACGTCGTTCGACAGGCCGAACATCCACGTACCGAGCACGGCACCGATCACGCCCAGCGGCACGACCAGCAGCACGGAGAACGGAATCGACCAGCTTTCATACAGCGCAGCCAGGCACAAGAAGACGATCAGCAGCGACAGCGCATACAGCTGCGGCGTCTGCGAACCGGATTCACGCTCTTCCAGCGACACGCCGGTCCAGCTGAAGCCTATGCCAGGCGGCAACTGAGCCACCATCGCTTCCATGGCGTTCATGGCGGCGCCCGTGCTCTGGCCCGGTGCCGGCGTACCCAGGATCTCTACCGACGGCAAGCCGTTGTAGCGTTCCAGGCGTGGCGACGCGTAAATCCACTTGCCGGTGGCAAAGGCGGAGAACGGCACCATCTGGCCAGCAGTATTGCGCACAAACCACTTGTTCAAGTCTTCCGGCAGCATGCGCGATTCGGCATTGCCTTGCATGAAGACTTTCTTCACGCGACCACGGTCGAGGAAGTCGTTCACATACGAACTACCCCAGCCCACGCTCAGCACGCGGTTGATTTCCGAGATCTGCAAGCCCAGCGCGGTCGCTTTCTGCTGGTCGATGTCGATTTTGTACTGCGGCGTATCTTCCTGGCCGTTCGGGCGCACGCCCACCATGGCCGGATTCTGCGACGCCATGCCCAGCAACTGGTTACGCGCGGCCATCAGGGCGTCATGGCCGACACCGCCGATATCCTGCAGTTGCATGTCGAAACCGGTGGCGTTACCCAGTTCCAGCACGGCAGGCGGGGCGAACGTAAACACCATCGCATCCTTGATCTGCAACAACTTGCCCATGGCGCGACCGGCCACGGCCGGCGCTTTCTGCGCCACGTCCTTGCGCAACGACCAGTCCTTCAGGCGCACGAAAGCGATACCCGTGTTCTGGCCATTACCGCCGAAGCTGAAACCGGCGACGGCAAACACGGAAGCGACGTTGTCTTTCTCGCTGTTCATGAAGTGGTCTTCGACCTGTTCGATCACTTTCAGGGTGCGCTCTTGCGTGGCGCCCGTCGGCAATTGAATCTGCGTAAACAGGATGCCCTGGTCTTCTTCCGGCAGGAAGGAGGTCGGCAAGCGCATGAAGACAAATACCAGGCCGGCCAGCAAGATGACATACAACAGCATCGAACGGGCGCGGTGGCGGATCATGCTGCCGACCAGGCCCTGGTACTTGTTGCTGCTGCTGTCGAAGCTGCGGTTAAACCAGCCGAAGAAACCCTTGTTGGTGGCGTGATGGCCCTTCTCTACCGGCTTGAGCAGGGTGGCGCACAAGGCTGGCGTGAATACCAGCGCGACGACCACGGAGAGCACCATCGACGAGACGATCGTGATCGAGAACTGGCGGTAAATCACGCCCGTCGAACCGCCAAAGAAGGCCATCGGCACGAACACGGCCGACAGGACCATGGCGATACCGACCAGCGCGCCCGTGATCTGTGTCATGGACTTGCGCGTTGCTTCCAGCGGCGACAAGCCCTCTTCGCTCATCACGCGCTCGACGTTTTCCACCACCACGATGGCATCATCGACCAGCAAACCAATCGCCAGCACCATGGCGAACATGGTCAGCGTGTTGATCGAATAGCCGAACGCATTCAGGATACCGAAGGTACCGAGCAACACGACCGGCACAGCCATGGTCGGGATCAGGGTGGCGCGGAAGTTTTGCAGGAACAGATACATCACCAGGAATACCAGGATGACCGCTTCCACCAGGGTCTTGACCACTTCTTCGATCGACAGTTTCACGAACGGGGTGGTGTCGAACGCTACCTGGTAGCTCATGCCTTCAGGGAATTGCTTGCTCAGCTTGCCCAGCATGGCTTTCGCCGCATTCGCCGTATCGAGCGCATTCGCACCCGTCGCCAGCTTGATCGCCACGCCGGTGGCTGCATGGCCGTTGTAGCGGGCCACGGTGTTGTAGTTCTCACGGCCCAGTTCCATGCTGGCCACGTCCTTCAGGTACACCATCGCACCGTTGGTGGTGGTTTTCAGCAAGATGGTGCCGAACTGCTCAACCGTTTGCAAGCGGCTCTGCGCCGACACGGTGGCGTTCAGCTGCTGGCCCTTGACGGACGGCGTGCCGCCCAGTTCACCGGCCGATACTTCCGCATTCTGCGCCTGCACGGCCGTGATCACGTCCGCCGGCGTCAGGTTGAAGCTTTGCAGTTTGGCAGGGTCGAGCCAGATACGCATGGCGTACTGCGAACCGAACAGTGTCACATCGCCCACGCCGGCAACACGGCTGAGCGGATCGACGACGTTGGCGGCCACATAGTCGCTCAAGTCGGTCTGGTCCATCTTGCCGTTTTCGGAAATGAAGCCGAACACCATCAGGAAGTTCTTCGTGGCTTTCGACACGACCAGCCCTTGCTGGGTGACAGCTGTCGGCAGCAGTGGCGTGGCCAGCTGCAGCTTGTTCTGTACCTGCACCTGGGCGATGTCGGGATTGGTGCCGCTGCTAAACGTCAGCGTGATGCTGATGCCGCCAGTGGCATCGCTCGACGAGGCCATGTAGCGCAAGCCGTCGATACCCTTCATCTTTTGTTCGATGACCTGGGTGACGGCATCTTCCACGGTCTTGGCGGAGGCGCCAGGGTAGGAGCCGCTGATCGAAATCGACGGCGGAGCGATGCTCGGGTACTGCGCGATCGGCAGGCTGAGGATCGAAATCACGCCGGCAAGCATGATGACGATCGCGATCACCCACGCAAAAATCGGGCGATCAATGAAAAAACGGGCCATTAATATTCTCCTGAATTAGTGGGCGCTGGCAGCCGGTGCGGCGGCAGAAGCGGCAGCGGCAGGCGCGGCAGCAGCCTTGGCCGGTACGGCGACGGCTGGGGCACCTGGCTTGACTTTTTGCAAGCCTTCCACGATCACGCGGTCGCCTGCGGCCAGGCCGGACGTCACCAGCCAGTCGTTGCCGACCGTACCACTTGTGGTCAGCACGCGCTGCTCGACCTTGTTTTCCTTGTTCAGGATCAAGGCGGTGGCCTGGCCCTTCTGGTTGCGCGTCACGCCCACTTGCGGCACGGTAATGGCTTTTTCATCCACGCCCGTTTCCAGCTTCGCACGCACGTACATGCCTGGCAGCAATTCGCCTTTCGGGTTCGGGAACAGCGCGCGCAAGATCACGTTGCCGGTGGTCGGATCGACCGTCACGCCAGAGAACTGCAGCTTGCCCGCTTCGCTGTACTTGCTGCCGTCCGGCAGGATCAGGTCGACCTTGGCCTGGCCTTCGCCCACTTTCTTCAGCGAGCCGTCAGCCATCTGGCGTTTCAGGCGCAGCAGGTCGGTGCTCGACTGGGTCACGTCGACATAGATCGGATCGAGTTGCTGCACAGTCGTCAGCGCTTCGGCCTGGCCCGCCGTGACGAGCGCGCCGGCCGTCACGGAGGAGCGGCTGGTGCGGCCGCTGATCGGTGCCGTCACGGTGCTGTATTTCAGGTTGATGTTGGCCGATTCCAGTGCCGCGGTAGCGGACTCGACGTCTGCCTTGGCTTGTTCGAAAGCAGCGATGGCATCATCGTATTCCTGGCGGCTTACGCCTTCGATGGCAACCAGTTCCTTGTAGCGGGACGCTTTCGGACCAGCCGTCAGCAGGTTGGCCCTGGCTTTCGACAGCGCGGCCTTGGCCGAATTAGTGGCAGCCTGGTAGGTGGCCGAATCGATCTGGTACAGGGCCGTGCCCGCTTTCACATCGCTACCCTCGACAAACAGGCGCTTCTGGATCAAGCCACCGACTTGCGGGCGCACATCGGCGACCTGATAGGCATTCGTGCGGCCGGGCAATTCTGCGCTCATCGGCAACGCGGCCGGATTAACAGTAAACACGACCACCTGTGGCGCTTGCTGCGCGTGAGGTGCTTCCTGTTTTTTACTGCAGCCGGCCATGATTACAGTGGCGCACAGAACGGCAATAGCGCCGCTCGTACGCGGCGACGTCAATGAAAAGGTTGGTTGCATCTTGGACTTTCTGAAAAATATGCTGGCTAGTGTCGTTAGAAATGAGGAAATTTATTAACGCAGATCAAAGAATGAACGATCATTCTAAAATCGTCAAGCATCGTTACAATTGAAACATAGCAACTATGAAGCGAATTAAATTATCAATGGAGCAATAAGAAGAAGACAGCGACAGCGTCTGCACATCAGCCAGGTCGAACAGGAAACTGGCGGGCGGCGGCAAAACGGCAATGCGGGAAAGTTGGATTGAATGATTACTTTAGCAGGGTAATGCGTTTTTTGCTGAAGCCGTGATCGCGCACGCAACACTGTCCACGCGCTCACGCACGGAACAGGCTGGTTACGCTCATCACCTGACGAAACCGGTGGATTTCGCCGCCATCGCCACCCCGCTGCAACAGCCCCTGGCGCAGTTGGCGGGGGCTGTTACGCGGGTAAAAGTGCGTAAATAGCGTTTACTTCCACTTGCCGCGCAATTCCTGCACCTTTTGCTGCAGCAATTCCGGCGTGGCGGCCTCGGGCGCCACGGGCATGCCCACGGCCAGCGACAACCGCGATCGCAAGCCCGCCTTGAAAGCGCGCTCGAACAAATGGCCATTGCGGTGGCTCAACAGATGGCCCCACAAGCCGCGCAGGGCCAGCGGAATCACGGGCACCTTGCTGCGCTCGACGATTTTGGCGATGCCGCCCTTGAATTCGCCGAGCTGCCCCGTGCGCGTCAGCTTGCCTTCAGGGAAGATGCATACCAGTTCACCCTGGTGCAGCGCTTGCGCGATATCGATGAAGGCCTTTTCCATGAGGAAAGGATCTTCCTTGGCCGGCGCGATGGGAATCGCCTTGGCCGTGCGGAAAATCCAGCCCATCAGCGGCATCTTGAAGATGCGGTGGTCCATGACGAAACGGATGGGGCGCGGGCTGGCCGCCATGATGACGATGGCGTCCACATAGCTGACGTGGTTGCACACCAGCACGGCCGCGCCTTCCGTGGGGATGCGCTCGCCATCGACGACTTTCACGCGGTGCACCGTCTGGATGAGTATCCAGGCCAGGAAGCGCATGAGAAATTCCGGCACCAGCGAAAAGATGTAGGCCGCCACCAGCGCATTCAGAATGGCCGTGACGAGGAACAGCTGGGGTATGCTAAAGCCTTTTCCCAGCAGCACGATGGCCACGCCGGCCGCCGCCACCATGAACAGGGCGTTCAAGATATTCATGCCGGCAATCGTGCGCGAAATGTGTTTCGGGTCGCAGCGCGTCTGGATCAGGGCGAACAGAGGCACGATGAAGAAGCCGCCAAATACGCCGATCATGACGATGTCGAGCAAGATGCGCGGCACGCCCGCCTGGCTGACGAACGCCAGCGCGTCGACCACGTGCGTATTCACATACGCATTGCTGGCGAAATACAGGTCAATGCCGAACAGCGACAGGCCGATGGACCCGAACGGCACCAGGCCGATCTCGATCTTGTGGCCGGACAGGCGTTCGCACAGCAGCGAACCGGTGCCGATGCCGACGGAAAACACCGTCAGCAGCAGCACGAACACGCTGTGGTCGCCATGCAGGAAATCCTTCGAATACACGGGGAACTGCGCCAGGATCAGGGCACCGTAAAACCAGAACCAGGAATTGCCCAGCATGGCCAGGAAGACGGGACGGTTCTTGCGCGAGAAATTCAGGTTGCGGAATGATTCGGCGACAAAGTTCAAACTCACCTTCAGTTCCGGCTCGGGCGCGGGCGTACGCGGCACGCGGTAGCTGGCGATCAGCCCGAATATGGCCACGGCAATCGTTGCGCCGGCCACCAGTTCCACGCCCAGCGGCTTGTGCACGATCAGCACGGCGCCGAGGATTTCGCCCAATAAAATGCCGACAAAGGTGCCCATCTCGATCAGGCCATTGCCGCCAACCAATTCCTCGGGTTTCAACTGCTGCGGCAGATACGCATACTTGACGGGACCAAACAGGGTCGAATGCACGCCCATGCCCACCACGGCCGCCACCAGCAGCCACAGGGTATGCGTCATCCAGCCGGTGGCTGCCACGGCCATGATGGCCAGTTCCATCCATTTGACGAAACGCGCCAGGCCCGCCTTTTCGAATTTGTCCGCCAACTGGCCGGCAGTGGCCGAAAACACCACGTAGGGCAAAATGAACAGGCCGGGAATCAGGTTGGTGATGGTGGACGGGTCTAGCGTGGTCCAGCTCAGCGCGTCATAGGCGAGAATCACCATCAGGGCCGTCTTGAACAGATTGTCGTTGAAGGCGCCAAAGAACTGGGTCCAGAAGAAGGGCCCGAAACGACGTTGCGACAATAAGGAAAACTGGCTGCTTTGACTCATGGCATGGGGAACTGGCAATTAAGGAATTGCTAAAATACAGCACTATCTTGCGCACGACAATCTGAATGTCGTCATCTTGTTCGGCGTCAATACGAAAAACAGCCTGCCGCGTCATGCTCGCTTTGCCGCCGCACACGTTTCCTGACACTTGCCCTGGCACGACAAAAATCGCCTGATTCTTGATAATAAGGTAATGTGCGCATACCGTGGGTGCCCTTGCCCCGCTCTTCCAGGAAAGCTACCCCATGTTTGGATTGATCACGCTGTTCATCCTTGGCTTGCTGATTACAGGCTTCGTGCTGGTGCTGCAGTACCGCAGAAAAGTTGCCGATCTGGAGTTGCTGACGGCCCGCTTGCGCAAGGAAGTCGATAGCATCCACAAGCGCCTGCAAACGCTGGAAGGCCACGACGAGGCGCCAGCTACCGCGCCCGCCGTGGAGCGTGCTGTGCCTGTGCCTGCCCCTGTTTCCGCGCCTGCACCGGTGCCGCCAACCGCCCCCGTGCCGCATGCGGCCGTGATCGAGCCGGTCGAACTGGCAAAGGTCGCTCCAGCCACCACATCCGCACCCGCACCATCGGCACCACCGGCCCCAGCCAGGCCCGCACCTGCCGCCCCCAACACCCCATCCTGGATCGCGCACCCGGACGGCCTCGTTGCCAAGGCGAAGAACTGGTTATTTACCGGCAACCTGGTCGCCAAGCTGGGCTTGCTGATCCTGTTCCTCGGCGTCAGCTTCCTGCTCAAGTACGTGTCGGCGCAGGTCACGCTGCCCATCGAACTGCGCCTGGCCGGCATCGCGCTGGCTGACATCGCCCTGCTGGCCTGGGCCTGGCGCATCAGACTCAAACGTCCCGGCATCAGCTTGCCGCTGCAGGGTACGGCGCTGGCGATATTGATGCTGGTGACGTTTGGCGCCTTCCGCCTGTATGAACTGATCCCGGCGGGCCTGGCGTTTGCCGTGCTGTTCGTGCTGACGGCGTTCACCTGCCTGCTGGCCGTGCTGCAAAACGCCGTCTGGCTGGCCGTCTTCGGCATCGTCGGCGGCTTTGCCGTGCCCCTGCTCGTGTCGACGGGCAGCGGTAACCATATCGGCCTGTTCAGCTACTACGCGCTGCTCAACACGGGCGTCTTCGCCATCGCCCTGAAACGCGCCTGGCGCGTCCTGAATGTGCTGAGCTTTGGCTTTACCTTTGTCGTCGCCACCACCTGGGGCCTGCTGCGCTACACGCCCGAGCACTACCTGTCGACGCAACTGTTTTTGATCCTGTTCGTGCTGTTCTATATTGGCATCGCGATTGCCTATTGCGCGCGCCAGGCGCCGCGCCTCAAGCATTACGTGGATGGCACGCTCGTCTTCGGCACGCCACTGGCGGCCATGGGCTTGCAATACGGCCTGGTCCAGCACTTTCACTTTGGACTGGCGTTTTCCGCGCTGCTTGCCGGCCTGGGCTACACGGGACTGGCCATGGCGCTCTGGCGCAGGAACGGTTTCCGCCTGCTGGCCGAAGCCTTCCTGGCCCTGGGCATCGTGTTTGGTACGCTGGCCATCCCGTTCGCCCTTGACGGCCGCTGGACGTCTGCCGCCTGGGCACTGGAAGGCGCGGGCATCGTCTGGGTCGGCTTGCGCCAGCGCCAGACCCTGGCCTGGGCCTTCGGCCTGCTGGTGCAGGCGGCCGCCTGGATTTCCTTCCTCGTTGCCATGCAGGAACTCGATACAGCAACTGCCCTGCACGCCAACATCTGGCTCGGCTGCGTGCTGCTGGCAGCCGCCGCGCTGGTGATGGCCTACAACTTCCGCCGCCACGCCAGCCACTTGTATCCGGAATTCATGAGCAGCCTGTCCGTGCTGTTCCTGACCGCCGCCACGGCCTGGCTGCTGGGCGGCCTCTGGAGCGAAATCCTGCTGCGCACGGATGCCGCCACGCAACTGAACCTGCTGACCGTCAGCGCCCTGGGCGTGGCCGCCTTGCTGGCGGTGCTGGCGCGGCGCGAACAATGGCATGCGCCGCGCGCCCTGCTGCTGGCCGTGCAGGTGCTGGCCGGCATGGTCATGCTCAGCCGCGCCAGCTGGGCCTGGGACCAGCACCCGGCCAGCCTGTTCGACGGTTCCTTCCTCAGCGCGCTGCTGCTGGGTGCCGCCGCCTTTGCCAGCGCCCGTTTCCTGGCGCTGCGTGCGCGTGGCGGCGACGCGCTGCTGGCCCTGGTCGCGCGCCCGCTGCTGGTCTGGAGCGGCTTGCTGTGGTTTGCCGCCATCCTCATGCCACTCGTCAGCTGGCTGCTGCGCCTGATCGACGGCGACCTGACGATGCAGCCGCATGCGGGCGAACACTGGCTGGCGCTGTACCTGATCGCCGTGTGCGTCACGACGCCCGTGTTCGCCATCCTGGCGCGGCGCCTCGACTGGCCGCAGCTGCGCTGGTTCAGCGTGGCTACCTGGCTTGGTTTGGGCCTGTGGAGCGCCAACCTGCTGCTGGCGCTGTATCTGCGCGATTACCTGCCGACCGGCTTGAGCTGGCTGGCCCTGGCCTGTGCCCTGGCGGCCGGCGAATATTTGCTGCTGGCCTGGCCGCAAGCGGGCTGGCAACTCGACATGCGTGCGCTGCGTCTGCTACATACGCAGCGCACGGCCGCGCCATGGCTGATGCTGTGGCCCGTGGGCGCCATGCAGGTCAGCACCTGGCTGGCGCGCCACGAAGCCAGCGTCAGTCCCGCCTGGGCCCGCTACTTGCCGGCCTGGGCCATGATGCTGACACTCGCCTGGCTGATCCGTCGCTGCCGCGCAGGCGCCTGGCCGGTGGCGCCGATTGCCGCGTGGTACCAGCGCACTTTGATACCGCTGGGCGCGCTGTGGTCGCTGCTGCTGATCGCCGCGTGGAATATTGTCGACGACGGCGCCATGGCACCGCTGCCCTATTTGCCACTGCTCAATCCGCTGGACTTGAGCACGGGCTTCGCCATCTTGCTGGCTATCGCCAGCTACCGCTTGCTGCCAGCGAAACAAGTGCCATTGCCCGCCCTGTGGCAAGCGCGTTTGCCAGCCGTGGCCGCCTGCTGTGTGTATGTCTGGTTCAACCTGATGCTGCTGCGCACGGTGTCGCACTACCTGGGCGTGCCGTACACCTTTGACGCCATGCTGGCCTCGCAATTCGTGCAAGCCATGCTGTCGCTGGTGTGGAGCGTCACGGCTCTGCTGCTGATGCGCCACGCGGCCCGCCAGCAGCGTCGCCAGCAATGGAGCATGGGCGCCGTGCTGCTGGGGCTGGTCGTGCTGAAACTGTTCCTGATCGACCTGTCGAACGTGGGCGGCATCGAACGCATCATCTCCTTTGTCGGTGTCGGCTTGCTGATGGTCTTGATCGGCTACCTGGCGCCCTTCCCCAAGGCTGCCGCGCCAGCGCCAGCCGAACCCCAACCGGGAGCAGCATGAAAACCTCACTCATGTTCAGCATCGTGTTGACGGCAGGCGCCGCGCTGGCCGCGCCTGGCCAGGAGCGGCCACAAGACTATCGCTGGAGCATCGCGTTGACGCCACAGCCTGGTGCCGGCCTGAGCCGCATAAGCATCCCCACCGACGTGTACCTGCATGCGCGCTCGGCCAGCCTGGCCGACGTGCGCCTATTCGACAGTACCGGCAAGTCGCTGGCCTTCTCCCTGACGGCCCCGCCCGCGCAATCGCGCACGCAACGCGACACGCTTGCCATGCACATCTTTCCCGTCACCGGCAAAAACATCGGCTACTACGAACTGGACAATGTGGATATCCGTACCGGCAATGACGGCCGCCTGCTGTCGGTCACGGCGCGTGGCGGCAGTACGCCCGATGCGGCGCCGGGCTTGCAGGGGCTGATCCTCGATGCGGGCCCGCCCGCCAAGGATAGCCGCATCGGCGCCCTGCATTTTACCTTGCCGCCAGGAATCGATAACTACCATGCGCAAGTACTGCTGGAGGTAAGCGACGACTTGAAACAATGGGATGCCATCGCCACCACCACCCTGAATTGGCTGCGCAACAGCGACACGCAAACCCTGGCCAACGACCGCATCGAATTCGCACCGCGTGCCTTCCGTTATGCGCGGCTGAGCTGGCAGTACGGCGATCCCATCACTTTCGCCGGCATCGCCGCGCAGCAGCTCAGTGTCACGGCCGTTGCCTTACCGCGCGCCACCATCGCATTAAAAGGGACGCCAGGCAAGAGCGTCGACGAGCGCCTGTATGCGACGCCAATCGCTATTCCCGCCGACAGCATCGGCTTGCAGTTAGCTGAGGGCAACACGTCCATGCCTGTCACCCTGGGCGTGTATCACGCGGCAAGCGAGGTGCCGCGCCAGCGCCAGCGCCTGCGTCTGCGCCCACAAGCGCGCAGCACGCAGGCCGCCGACTTCGAACCACTGCTCAACACGACGTTCTATCGTATCAACATGGATGGCAAGGAACGGGTCTCCGGCGACTTGGCCATGCCCGTCGTGCAAACGGCGCAATGGGTGCTGCGGCCGCAATATCACAGCGGCACGAACCCGAACCTCAACTCCGTCTTGCGCCTGGGCTGGACACCGGCCAGCCTGATATTCCTGGCCAGCGGCAAGGGGCCGTATCAACTGGTCTTCGGCAGGAATGGCGCAACGCCGGCAGCGCTGCCGCTGTCGCAGGTCGCTCCCGGCTTCACGCAGGAGGAATTGCTGGCGCTGCCTGTCGCCACGGCGGGCAGGGTGGTGGCGCTGACCAGCGACGCCCCCATCGAGAAGACGCCGGACGGCGCAGGCTTGCGCCTGACCGCGCTGTGGGCCGCACTGTTGCTGGGCGTGGCCGTGCTGGGCTTTTTTGCCTGGCGCTTGCTGTCGCAGATGAAACAGGAACAAGGAAGTCCCGACAAGCACGAGCATTAGTCTGGCCGCGACATCGCCACCGCTACTGCCGCAGCAGCGCCTTGAACGTCTGCGGCATCCACGGCCGCGCCGCCAGCATGAAGCTGATGGCCAGGCGCTCTTCGCCAGGCAGGCGCGCGTCTTCCTGGTGCTGCTGAGAAAACTCCACCGCCACTTGCTTCAAGCGCTCCAGCAAGGCTGCGGTGGATTTCTTCGACAACATCACGTTCACCAGGCGCAACAATTCTGTCTCGCCATCGAATTGCGAATTGAGGTAATCACCATACGCTTCCTTTTTGAAATAGGAATGAATCGGGCCATTCGGTATCCATGCAAACGTGCGCGCCACCAGCAGTTTGACCCGGTTATTCGGCAGCAGTTCCAGGAAACCGATCTTGTCGAGGCGCAGCAGGTATTTGACGGCTTGCGCCTCGCTGATGTCATAGATGGCGACAATCTGCTCCAGCGGCAACAGGTTCAGCGCGGACACGGCCACCACGAACAGCCGGGTATCCTCGATGATTTCCTTTTCCTGCGCATAGGTCAGCCCCGTGATCAGGGTTGGTGCGGCATGGGCCGCCTGCACGGCCATCGCCAGTTGCTGGAAATCGCTGCCCACGGCCACCAGTATCTGGTCCAGCCGCTGCAGGGTGAATTGCTTCTGCGAAAACATCCGCTTGACGCTGGCTTCGGACACGCCGATGCGCTGGGCCAGCTCGGCATATGTGACGGCGCGCGCTTTCAACAGGCGTTTCAAGGCTTCGATCAGGGCGTGGGTTTGCGGCATGCATTTCCTTTTATAAAAATAGCATCGGTTCTGGCGGCAAAAAAGTAGCGCAATACGCTACCTGCGGTATGCCTGCCCGCTACGAGTAGCGTTTTCATTGACCAATTGCCCACAGTCTACAATGATGGCGTTGCCACTTGGCACACTTGAAGGAGAAACACATGAAACGCTTGCTGCCCCTCTGCCTGTCCCTGTCGCTGTTGACGCTCTCCGTGGCCGCTCCCGGCCTGGTCCACGCTGCCGCGTCCGAAAATCTGTCGAATGGCTCGCAAAACCTCAGCCAGGGTTCCGCCGTCGTCGTCGCAGGTTCCATGTCGATGCTGGTCGCTTCCGGCCAGGTGGTCGTCGCCAGCGTGGAAACGGTGGGCGAAGGCATCGTCATCGTGCTGAAAGGCGCTTCCGAAGCGGGCGGCGCGTCCATCCAGATGAGCGCGCAAGCGGCCAAGGGTCTGTCGCTGGCGGCCGGCACCGTGGTCAATGTAGTGGCACTGTCCACCGGCCACATGCTGGTCATGTCCGGCAAGGCCATCGCCTTCATCCCGAACGAACTGGGCAAGGTGCTGCTGCACCACTCAAAAGTGTAAATCACCGATGAAAAGCCACTATCCCATGAAACATCTGCTCGCCATCGCCGTGCTGTGCGCCGCTACTCTGCATGTCCAGGCCGCCAACTCCGATACCACCAACGCGTCCGACAATGCCAGCATGGCCTCGGCCATCGTACTGGTCGGCTCCATGTCGGCGCTGGCCGCCGCCGGTGAAGTCGTCATCGACAAGGTGGAAGACGTCGCCGACGGCAGCGTCCTGGTGCTCAAAAGCATGGCCAAAGGCGCGTCCTCCGCCGCCACGGCCTCCGTCAAGCTGAGCCAGAAAGCCACGCAAGGCCTGTCGCTGGCAGCCGGCACGGTGGTCAATGTGGTGGCCGTCTCGACGGGCCACATGCTGGTCCTGTCGGGCAAGGCCATCGCCTATGTGCCGAACGCGGCCGGCCAGGCCATCCTCCACCATTCGAAAGCGTGAACCCATGAAATGCCTGACTGCCATTATCATCAGCCTGGCCCTGGCCGGTACCGCCCATGCGGGGCGCTCGTGCGAGGAAAAGCAAACGGATGCGACCACCCTCGTCAAATCGATGGACCTGGCGCAAAAGACCCTGCAGGCGCTCGATGCCTCGGGCGCGCAGGTGGCGCTGCTGGCGCGCGCCGGGCAAGACTTGTCGAAATACAATGTGCGCTATTCGCACATGGCGCTGGCCTGGCGCGACCACCCGAAGGGCCGCTGGCTGGTGGTGCATGAACTCAATGAATGCGGCACCGCGCAATCGTCGCTGTACAACGAAGGCTTGGGCAATTTCTTCATGGATGATGTGTTCATGTATGAAACCCTGATCCTGATTCCCGGCCAGGATACGCAGCAGCAACTGGCGCGCCTGCTGACGTCGAACACGCCCAAGCGCCTGCATGAGGCGCACTACAATATGCTGGCCTACCCGTTTTCCACCAAATACCAGAACTCGAACCAGTGGGTGCTGGAAACCCTGGCCGCTGCCAGCAACGAGCCCGGCAAGATTGAAACGCGCGCCGAAGCGCAAACGTGGCTGCGCAGCGCCAGCTACGCGCCGCAAACGCTCAGCATCCCCGCCGCCACGCGCCTGGGCGCGCGCATGTTCCGTGCCAATATTGCTTTTGACGATCACCCGTTCGAGCGCCGCATGACGCGTCAGATCGACGTCGTCACCGTCGACTCCATCGTGCGCTTCATGCGCCAGCGCGAATCGAAGGCGCAGGAAATCGTCGTGCGGGGGAATTAGGTACGCTACAGCAGGCGAAACAGCCCGATGGCCAGCGCGGCACAGATGGCGCGCCGCTTGGCCACCCAGGCACCGTTAAAACACCCAGAGCTTATCGGCTGGCATGTGCAGCCAGTACTTGCCCGCTTCGAGCTTGTGGCGCGAATACGCGCGCAGGCTGATGTTCTCTGCGCCAGCGCGCTCGAACAGGCACTCCCAGCGGTCACCCAGGTACATGCAGGTCAGCAGCGGCAGCTCGATGGCGTTGTCCACCTGCGTGGCGCTGATCTTCACCTCCTCGACGCGGATCATGGTGGTCACGTCCGTACCGACGTTGGCGCCGCGCGCCACGCCCTGCATGGAGGCGCCGTCGACCAGCAGGCGCACCTGGTTGCCGTCGCGCTGCACCACCTTGCCGGGCAGACGGTTGTTACTGCCCATGAATTCGGCCGTAAACAGGGTGTCCGGTGTTTCATACATGCTTTGCGGCGTACCCTGCTGCTCGATCTTGCCGTTATTGAGCAGCAGGATGCGGTCGGAAATGGCCATCGCCTCGCCCTGGTCATGCGTCACCATCAGGGCCGACAGGCCCAGGCGCACGATCAGTTCGCGCAGGAAGGCACGCGCCTCCTCGCGCAGCTTGGCGTCCAGGTTCGACAACGGTTCGTCGAGCAGGATCACGGGCGGGTTGTACACCAGCGCGCGGGCGATCGCCACGCGCTGCTGCTGGCCGCCGGACAGCTGATGCGGATAGCGTTCGCCCAGGTGACCCAGGCCCAGCTGCGTCAGCACTTCCTTGATGCGCGCGGCGATCTCCGTGCTGCCCATCTTGCGCAATTTGAGGCCGTAGGCGACGTTGTCGAACACGGTCTTGTGCGGCCACAGCGCGTAAGACTGGAACACCAGTCCCAGGTTGCGATGCTCGGCCGGCATCTCGAAGTGTTTCGCGCCATCGTAGACATTGCGCTCGCCGATCTGGATAGTGCCCGCCTTCGGGCTTTCCAGTCCGGCGACGGCGCGCAGCAGGGTGGTCTTGCCGCTGCCCGAAGGCCCCAACAGGGCGACCACTTCGCCTTTTTGCAGGTGCATCGAAACACCCTTCAGTATCTGGTTGGCGGCAGCGCCGGTGCCATAGTCCAGGTGCAATTCATTGACGGTCAATTCATTCATGATGTGGTCTCAGTCTTTGTATTAGTTATGTAACTTCACGCCAAAGCGCAGCGCGATGCCCAGGCCGATGGCCACCAGGGTGATGTTGATGAAGGACAGCGCCGCCACCAGGTCGGTCGAGCCGCCGGCCCACAGCGATACCAGCATGGCACCGATCACTTCCGTGCCCGGCGAGAGCAGGTACACGCCCGTCGAATATTCGCGCTCGAAGATCAGGAAGACCATCAGCCAGGCGCCCAGCAAGCCGTATTTGATCAGCGGCAGTGTCACGTCGCGCGTCACCTGGCCGCGGCTGGCGCCGACGGCGCGCGCCGCCTCTTCCAGTTCCGGACCCACCTGCAGCAGCGCGGTGGAAATCAGGCGCATGCCATAGGCCATCCACACCACCGAATACGCCAGCCACAGGGCGAAAATGGTCGAGCGCACTTCGCGCAGCACGGGGATCACATGCCCGCTCAGCCACAGCGCCACGCCGTTATCCATGCCCTTGAGCATGCCGTCAAGCCAGGCCGGCACGAACAGGAACACCCACAGGAACGACAGACCGGCCAAGAGGCCCGGCACGGCGCGCGGCACCAGCACGCTGTAGTCGAGCAGGCGCGTGATGCCATCCTGCTTGCGGTGCATGGCCAGCGCGATGAAGCTGTAGCAGCCTACAGCCAGCGCGCCGCCGACGACGCCGATCAGGATGGTGTTGACGATGCCGCGCACCAGCGACGGCTGGTCGAAAATGTCGCGGAAATGCTGCAGGGTCAGCACGTCGGCCAGGTGCACGCCTTCGCCCCAGTACTGCACGAAGGAGCGCAGCACGATGCCCGTCAACGGCAGGATGATGGTGAAGATCAGCCAGCCGGCCAGCAAGGCAAAGGCCAGCCACTTCCAGCGGCCCAGCGGCATGGCCTTGCTGCGCGCGCCCTTGCCCTTGATCGACACATACTTGTTGGCCGACTTGAGCAGCCAGCGCTGTATCATCACCAGCGGCATGGTCACCATCACCAGGCAGACGGCGACAGCGGCCATCAGGTGATACGACGGCGTGCCAAGCTTGTTCGTCAGCTTGTACAGATAGGTCGGCAGCACCAGATGGCCTTCCGGATCACCGAGCACCAGCACCAGGCCGAACACTTCGAAGCCGAGGAAGAACACCAGTACGCCCGCATACGCCAGCGCCGGCATGATCATCGGCAGCGACACATTGAGCATCACCTGGATCGGCGAGGCGCCCGCCACGCGGGCCGCTTCCTCCACGTCCGAGCCCAGGCTTTTCAGGGCTGACGATGCATACAGATAGACGTGCGGCACGTGCGTCAGGCCGGCGATGATGACGATGCTGGTGAAGGAATAAATATTCCAGGGCACGAAGCCGAGCAGCTCCTTGGCCCAGATCGAGTAAAAGCCCACGGGCCCCATCGAGACGACGTAGCCAAAGCCCATCACCATCGGCGAGACAAATATGGGCACCAGCAGCATGGGCGCCACCCAGCCGCGGCCGGGCAAATCGGTGCGCACCATCAGAAAGGCCAGCATGCCGCCCAGCGGCACGGCGATGACAGTCAGGCCGAAGGCCAGCATCAGGCCATTCTTGAAGGCCATGGCGAAATCGGGATCATCGAAGATGAAACGGTAGGAGTCAAAGCCGAATTCGCGCACGGGCATGAAAAACGGCGCGTTCAAAAAGCTCTGATAAAAAATCAGGAACAGCGGCAGGAAGATGGCGATCAGCGTGATCGTCACGACCACGCCACGCGACCAGTTCAGGCGCGACAAGGGAGAGCGCGACCGTGCAGGCAGCGGCAAGATGGCAGTTTGCATGATGAATCCAATGAATGAAGGGTACGGCAACCGTCCGCGGACACGCGCCTGCGGACGGCCAGGACGGCGTTATTTCTTGCCGGCTGTCTCTTTCCACTGCTTCAAGAAGGCCATGCGCTTGGCTGGTCCCAAAAATTGCAGGATGATCGGGTGCACGGGAATCGGCTTGACGTTGGATGCGCCGATTTGCTTGATCAGTTCAGCCGACGTGGTTTCACCCGTGACGTCGGCGCGAATCGCGAACAGCTTGGCGCCGTTGGCGATGATGGTCTGGCCGCGGTGCGACAAAATGTAATCGAGCCACAGCTTGCTGGCGTTGACGTTCTTCGCGTTCTTGTTGATGAACTGCACGCGCGACAGGATCAGCGTGTAATCCTTGGGCAGTACCACGCCGATCGATGGATCGGTCTTGGCGCGCACCAGCGCATACGAGCCCAGCACGTTGTAGCCGATCAGGTTTTCACCCGACGAGATGCGCTCCATCATGGTGCCCGTCGACGACTGCACGCGCACCTTGGCCGTGCCAAACGCGTTTTGCAGCGCCAGGAATTGCGGGTATTCCTTGGCATCCTGCGCCATGAACATGAAACCCACGCCCGATTTTTCGATGTCGTAGGTGGTGACCTTGTCCTTGAATTTCGGCGTCGCGATCAGCTTGACGAAGTCATCGTGATTCTTCGGCACTTCCTTGGCGTCGAGCAAACGCTTGTTGTAGACGATGGCGGCCGGCTCGAACGTGGTGCCGTAAGCCTGGTCATCCCACATGGCCCAACCGGGAATCTTCGCCGCTTCGACCGACTTGTATTTCAGGGCGTAGCCGTCCGAAGCCAGGCGCATCTGCAAGTCCATCGCCGACGACCACATCACGTCGGCCGTGTTGCCGCCGGCGGCCACTTCGGAAATGAAGCGGTTATACACTTCGGTGGAATTCATGTCGTTGTATTCGACCGAGATGCCCGGATACAGGGCGCTGAAATCCTTGATCAGCGGAGCGGCAGCCTTGCTGTCGGTAGCGCTGTAAATCACCACCTTGCCTTCCTTCTTGGCCGCGTCGATGATCTTCTGGTAGTCGGCCGGATAGCCGGCCGGCACTTGCGCGAAAGCGGCGCCGGCCAGGCTGGCAAACGCGGTGGCAAGGGTGGCTTGAAGCAGGGTCTTGGTTTGCATGGGGTTGTCTCCGTCTATGAATAGATTTTTTTAATAGGATGTCGTTCAGCGCATCAGGCCAAGCTCATTCGCCTGCCTGGCATACTCGTCGACCGCCTTCTTGACATACGCGGTCAGCTTCGGCCCCGTCAGGGCGAATGGGTACAGGCCGGCCTGCGCGCGCCACTCGGCGAACTGCGGCGTGGCCATGACGCGGTCAAAGGTGGCCACCCAGCGCTGATAGTCAGCCTCCGGCACCTGGGGTCCCATCCACACACCACGGATGATGGGCCAGACCACGTCGAAGCCCTGCTCGCGCGCCGTCGGCACGTTCGCCAGCACGCCGGGCAGGCGTTTTTCCGACAGCACCGCCAGTACGCGCGCATGGTTGGCGCTGGCGTTCAGGGTGGCCTCTGACGTGTCGCCCGAGACCACCTGCACATAATCGGCCTGCATCGCCGTAAACACTTCGCCGCCGCCTTCGAGCGCAACAAAACGCAGCACCTTCGGATCGATGCCGGCATGGCGTGCCAGCAGTGCCATCTTCAGCCAGTCCTGGCTGCCGATGGTGCCGGAGACGCCGATCAGCACCTTGTCCGGATGCTGGCGCAGCGCGGCGATCAGGTCGGCCAGGCTCTTGTAGGGCGAATCGCTGCGCACGGCAATCATGCCGTAGTCGGCGCCCAGCGCTGCCACCCAGCGCACGTCACCCGCCTTCGCATTGCCAAATTTGCCCTGCGCCAGGTTGAGCAGCGAACCGCCCGAAAACGCCACCAGCGTGTTCGCTTCCGCGCGGCGTCGTTGCGATGCCATCGAGTGCCAGGCCACGGCGCCGATGCCGCCGGGCAGATAACTGACGCGCATTGGGCCCGCCACACCCGCCGCGCCCTCCTGCGCCAGGCCTTTTTTCGCCAGCTTGCACGTCAGGTCCATGGCGCCGCCCGGTTTGGACGGCACCACGCACTCGGCCGGTGCGGACGCTTGCGCGCCCGCCACGGCAGGCAGCAGACACAGCAAAGACAGGAACAGGGAGCGCAGCATCGTCATGGCTTAGAAGCGGTGCTGGATGCCGGCGATCACGCCGCGCTGGGTATTATCGAAACCGGCATCGTCGCGCGACAGGCTGACCAGCTGGTTATGCTTGGCCTTGGCGTAGGCGCCAGCCACGTACAAGTCGGTGCGCTTGGACAGCGCATAGCGCACGCGCGCCACGTACATGATCGGATCGGCATCCGTGTTGGCCGCCACGTTCTTCACGTCCTGGTAGTAAATGACGCCCGTCAGCGTGACTTGCGGCGTGGTCAGGTAGCTAACGCCGCCCCAGTACAGGGTACCGCGCACGTCAGGCTTGCCGGCTGCGGCCGGATCGAGCTTGTAGTCGCGCGCCACGGCCTGCACCTTCCATGGGCCTTCGTTGTACATCGCGCCCAGGTGATAGGAGGTGGTCTTGTCGCGCGCGCCGCCGACAATTGAATTGCCGTTGACACGCTCATACGTAGCAAGCAGGCTCACCGGACCGGCCGTGTAGGTCACGCCGGAAGAGAATTTGGCGCTATCCTGGGCACCTGTCGCTTGCTCGCCGAAGCCGTAAGAGGCACCGAACTTGAAGTCGCCGGCCGTGCCCGAGTACTTGACCAGGTTGTCGAACGCGGTCGTCATGCCGTACTTGCTTGGGCCGCTGGCGTTGGCCGAGGTGGCCCACGAATAGTAAGGCGCATAGCCCATCGGATCGAACGGCAGCACGAAGTCATACACGGTGGTGAACGAGCGGCCCAGCACCAGTCGGCCATAGCTGCCTTCCAGACCCACGTAAGCCTGGCGCTTGAACAACGCGCCATCCGCAGCGCCTGTATCCATCAGGATGCCGCCTTCCAGGTTGAAAACGGCTTTCAAGCCGCCGCCCAGATCTTCGTTGCCGCGGATGCCCCAGCGCGAAGTGTTCATGCCGCCGGAGCTGACATGGCTGACCGAACCTTTCGATGCAGATGCATTGCTGGTGTTGTCGACGCCGACGTCGAGCAAGCCATAGACAGTGACGTTCGACTGTGCCTGGGCAACGCCGGCTGCGGCGGCGAGCACCGCCATGGAGGCCAGCGAGAATGCAGTTTTCTTCATGTAAAGTGTCTCCCTAAGATATATTTATTGGTGATATGCCTGATCCATTTCATGAATCAGGATCACACTATATGATCGCCATCCTTTCAATTCGCTTTCAGCATGACAGGTGTCGCCGGCCAGCCACAACGGACATCAACATATTCATCGCCGCCCCTGCCGTCGGGCTTACACTGCATCATTTCAACGAATGGCGGAGACCATGCGCATATTATTAGTGGAAGACCATCTGGAGCTGTCGCACTGGCTGGCAAAGGCCCTGCGCGACGCGCACCTGACGGTGGAGACCGCCCACAACGGCGCCGATGCCGACGCCCTGCTGCACACGCAGGAATACTCGCTGGTGCTGCTCGACCTGACCCTGCCGAAGATGGATGGCCTGGACGTGCTGCGCCGCCTGCGCGCGCGCGGCGGCACGCGTGGCAAGACGCCCGTCATGATACTCACGGCGCGCGGCGGCCTGGATGAAAAAGTGCAGGGCCTGAACCTGGGCGCCGACGATTACATGGCCAAGCCGTTCGAACTGGCCGAACTGGAAGCGCGCGTGAAAGCTCTGCTGCGCCGCAGCCAGGGCAACGAAGCGCTCGTGCACACTTGCGGCGCGCTCAGTTTTGACACCGTCACGCGCATGTTCAGCTATGCAGGCACCCCTTTTCCCCTGACGCCACGCGAACACGCGGTGCTCGAAGCGCTGATCACGCGCTCCGGGCGCGCCGTATCGAAGGAAAAGCTGTTCGATGAAGTCTTCGCGCTGGCCGACGACGTCAACCTGGACGCCATTGAACTATATATCCACCGCGTGCGCAAGAAGTTGGAAAACAGCGTGGAAAACGGCGTGGAAAGCGGCGCGCCCGACGGCGCCGTCATCACCACCCTGCGCGGCATCGGCTACCTGCTGCAGCCGCGCAGCGCCATGGCGCCGGCCGCGCCAAAATGAGCGCCTCCACGCAACACCTGCGCCTGCCACTGTTCGAGCGCCTGCGCCGGCGCTGGGCGCAGGGACGGCCGCTGGGCAGCCTGCGCAGCCAGCTGCTGCGCTGGCTGCTCATCCCGCTGGTGATGCTGGTGCTGCTCGACGCTTTTTTTGTTTACCGCAATGCGCTCGACGCGGCCGACATGGCCTACGACCGCTCGCTGCTGGCGTCGACGCGGGCGCTGGCCGAGCGCGTCTCCATCGTCGGCGGCAAGGTGGTGGCCGAAGTGCCCTATGTGGCGCTCGACAGCTTCGAGACCGACACCCTGGGCCGTATCTACTACAAGGTCACGGGCATCCACGGCGAGCTGGTATCGGGCTATGGCGACTTGCCGCCCGTGCCGAAAAACGTGCCCCGCTCGCAGAATTATCCAGCCCTGGTGCGCTTCTACCACGCCGACTACCACGGCAAGCCGATCCGCATCGCCGCCCTGCTGCAACCCGTGTATGACGATTCGATGCGCGGCATCGCCCTGATACAGGTGGCTGAAACGCTCGATGCGCGGCGCGGCCTGTCGAACCAGATCCTGTTCGATACCCTGAGCTGGCAAGCGGCGATGATACTGGTGATGGGCGCCCTCGTGTGGTTTGCCGTGCGCCTGGTGCTGCGGCCGCTGATGCGCCTGAAAACGGAAGTCGAGACGCGCACCCTGTCCGACCTGTCCGACGTCGATCCCAAGCTGGTGCACAAGGAAATGCGCCCGCTGGTGAGCGCCATGAACGGCTCCATGTCGCGCCTGCAGCAACTGATCGCCAGCCAGCGCCGTTTCATCGCCGACGCCTCGCACCAGCTGCGCACGCCGCTGACGGTGCTGAAAACCCAGGCCGAACTGGCCCTGCGCGAATGCGACCGCCAGGCAGGCACGCCGCCGGACATGGCCGCCCTGCGCAACATCGTGCGCTCGATCGCCGCTACCACCGATTCGACCGTGCTGCTGGCCAACCGCCTGCTGACCCTGGCGCGCATCGAGCATGGCGGCGACAGCCTGACCATGGATACCGTTTCGCTGCGCGACGCGGCGCAGCAAGTAGGGCTGGAAATGGCCATGGCTGCCGTCGGCAAGCATATCGATTTATCGCTGGAAGCGCCCGACGACGCGCCCGTGCATGGCCAGGCCTTGCTGCTGCACGAACTGCTGGCCAACCTGGTCGACAATGCCCTGCGCTACACGCCGCAGGGCGGCAGTGTGATCCTGCGCGTGCGTGCTGCACAGACGGGGCAAGGCGCGGTGCTGGAGGTGGAAGACAGCGGCGCCGGCATCGCGCCCGCGGAACGCGAACGGGTATTTACACCGTTCTACCGGGTTGGCGCGGCGCTTGAGAGCAACCCTGGCGGCGCGGGACTGGGCCTGGCCATCGTGCGCGACATCGCCGCCCTGCATGGCGCCAGCCTGGAACTGGCCACGGCGGCCAACGGACGCGGATTGAAGGTCAGCGTGCATTTCAGCACTGCCACATGAGGCGCCGCGCAGATATGTCTTGAATATTTAATGTTGCCCTAAAACAACACATGATTTATTTCCAATATTTTTTAAATAATTGCCTTACGTAAACATATTTCTCCCTATACAATTCGGCTCCCATTAAGCGGAGAGACAGTCTCTCCGCATTAATTATCTAGGATGAATATGAAAAAGCAATTGTTTGCAGTAGTCGTCGGCGCCGCCCTGGCATTCCCATTGTTCGCCCAAGCTGAAGGCGCTTACATCGGCGCTAACGTCGGCCGTTCGGAACTGAAACTGTCGGATGAAGAAGGTTCGATCAAGAAGAGCGACACCGGCTACAAGGCGTACGCTGGCTACGACTTCACGCAGAACTTTGGCGCGGAAGCTGGCTATGTTGACTTCGGCAAACTGACGCAAAACGACGGCGTCGCGAAACTGGAAGTGAAAAACCACGCATTCTACGTTGCCGCCACCGGCACCCTGCCACTGAACGAACAGTTCTCGCTGTTCGCCAAGGCTGGCGTTGCGCAAAACCGCACCAAGATCAACTTCAGCGTATTGAATTTGCGTGACAGCGAATCGAAAAACAAAACCTCCGCCATCTTTGGCATCGGCGCTGCTTACAACATCAACAAAAACCTGTCGGCTGTTGCGGAATACGAAAACTTCGGCAAAGTAGCGAGCGAAGACGGCACCAAACTGAAAGCCGACCTGCTGTCGATCGGCCTGCGCTACAAGTTCTAATTCACGCTTGCGCGAAGTAGACTCCAGCCCTTGTAAGGGCTGACAAAAGAACCGGCTGCCAAGCCGGTTTTTTTATGCGCGCGTGGCGCGTCACCGTCACCGATGTTAAGATCGCGCCCTGGAATTGACTGAAAGCCCCGCCATGATGACCAAAGAAGACGTAACCGAACTGTTCGCCAATATCGCCGAAAACGCGCCCTGGGATCTGTCCCAGCCGCTGCTGTGGGGCTATTACTTTACCAACCCCACATCCGAGCCGCTGGAGCAGGCTGCCACCTTGCTGGCACTGCAGGGCTACCGCCCGGTGGAACTGTACCAGCCCGAGCTCGATGACCCGGCCGCCGCCCCCGTGTGGGTGCTGCACGTGGAAAAAGCCGAAGTGCATGACGTCGAGAGCCTGCATGCACGCAATGGCGAACTGATGGTGTTTGCCCAGGAAAACCAGTTGGCCAGCTATGACGGCATGGATGTGGGTCCGGTCGGCGCGCCCGACGTGCCGCAACTGTAAGACAGTGTGCGCATGAAAAAAAACGGCGCCCGCGGGCGCCGTTTTGCATGCAGCCTTGTGAAAATCAGCTCAGGTTTTCCAGGCGGATCTTGGTCACCGTACCCACCACGCTATTGAGTGCTTCCATTTTTTCGATGGCGGCCGTGACGTTCTTTTCCTGCGTCTGGTGCGTCAGCATAATGATGTCCGTATGCGTCTCGCCCTCGGCCGGTTCTTTTTGCAGCATGGCGTCGATTGAGATGCCGCGTTCGGCCAAGATGCGCGTCAGGTCGGCCAGCACGCCAGGCTGGTCGGCCACGTGCATGCGCAGGTAGTAGCTGGTGGTGATTTCCGACATCGGCAAAATCGCGATATCGGTCATCGCATTCGGCTGAAACGCCAGGTGCGGCACGCGGTGTTCCGGATCGGCCGTGGCCAGGCGCGTAATGTCGACCAGGTCGGCGATCACCGACGAGGCGGTCGGCTCGGCACCCGCGCCGCGGCCCGAGTACAGGCTGGCGCCGACGGCGTCGCCGTGTACCAGCACCGCATTCATCGCGCCTTCCACGTTGGCGATCAGGCGCTTGGCCGGAATCAGGGTCGGATGCACGCGCAGCTCGATGCCTTCCACGCCATTGACGGTGGCGCGCTTGGTGATGCCCAGCAGCTTGATGCGGTAACCCAGCTGCTCCGCGTAGCGGATGTCGACGGCATTGAGGTTGCTGATGCCTTCCACGTAAGCCTTGTCGAACTGCACCGGGATGCCGAAGGCGATGGCCGACATGATGGTGGCCTTGTGCGCGGCATCGACGCCTTCGATGTCGAAGGTGGGATCGGCTTCGGCGTAGCCGAGTGCCTGCGCCTGTTTCAGCACGGTGGCGAAATCGAGGCCCTTGTCGCGCATCTCGGACAGGATGAAATTGGTGGTGCCGTTGATGATGCCGGCGATCCATTCGATGCGGTTGGCCGTCAAGCCTTCGCGCAGTGCCTTGATGATGGGGATGCCGCCGGCGACAGCCGCCTCGAATGCCACCATCACGCCCTTGTCCTGGGCGGCGGCAAAGATTTCGTTGCCATGCACGGCCAGCAGGGCCTTGTTGGCCGTCACCACGTGCTTGCCGTTGGCAATGGCTTGCATCACCAGGGTTTTCGACAGGTCGTAGCCACCGATCAGTTCGACGACGATGTCGATCTCGGGATCGTTGACGATCAGCTGCGGGTCATTGACGACCTTGCAGGCGCCGGCGACCAGCGCTTCGGCGCGCGCCACGTCGCGCACGGCGACGGCGACGACTTCAATGCCACGTCCCGCGCGGCGCTTGATTTCTTCCTGGTTGCGTTTCAGGACGCTGAACGTGCCGTACCCGACATTGCCCAGGCCCAGCAGGCCGATCTTGATGGATTTCATAGTTGTACTTGACTGCTCATAAGTGGCGCCCCCTTGGGCGGCGCCAGGTTGATCGGTATGGTTGATCGAGATTGCTGCTGGCTGGTTCAGCCCCGGCCGTGACGCTTGCGGTAACCTTCGAGGAAGCGCGCAATGCGCCCCATGGCCTCGGTCAGGTCATCGGAGTTGGGCAGGAAGACAACGCGGAAATGGTCGTGCGCGATCCAGTTGAACCCCGTGCCCTGCACGATCAGGACCTTGGCTTCGGCCAGCAATTCATAGGCAAACTGCTGGTCGTCGGCGATCGGGTAGATCTCCGGGTCCAGGCGCGGGAACATGTACAGCGCGGCCTTCGGCTTGACACAGGTGACGCCCGGGATATCGGTCAGCAGCTTGTGTGCCAGGTCGCGCTGTTTCAACAGGCGCCCGCCGGGCCCCACCAGGTCTTGTATGCTCTGGTAGCCGCCAAGTGCCGTCTGGATGGCAAACTGCCCCGGTGCGTTGGCGCATAGCCGCATCGAGGCCAGCATGTTGAGGCCCTCGATGTAATCTTTTGCGTGGCGCTTTTCGCCCGACACCACCATCCAGCCGGAACGGTAGCCGCAGGAGCGGTAATTCTTCGACAGGCCATTCATGGTGATGAACAGCACGTCGTCGGCCAGCGAGGCGATCGACACGTGCTCGGCTTCGTCGTACAGCACCTTGTCGTAGATCTCGTCGGCGAAAATGATCAATTGGTGCTGGCGCGCCAGGTCGACGATCTGCTGCAACACGGAAACCGGGTACAGCGCACCGGTGGGATTATTGGGGTTGATGACGACGATGGCCTTGGTCTGCGGCGTGATCTTGCGGCGCATGTCCTCGATATCGGGATACCATTCGTTCTGTTCGTCACACACATAATGCACGGGATTGCCGCCCGACAGGCTGACGGCGGCCGTCCACAGCGGATAGTCGGGCGCCGGCACCAGCACTTCGTCGCCACTGTTGAGCAGCGCATTCATCGACATGACGATCAGTTCGGAAGCGCCGTTGCCCAGGTAAATGTCATCGATGGTCACGCCGGCGATATTCTTGCCTTGCGTGTAGTGCATGACGGCCTTGCGCGGCGCGAACATGCCTTTCGAATCCGTGTAGCCGGCCGCGTTCTGCAAATTGAGCATCATATCGCGCACGATTTCATCAGGCGGATCGAAGCCGAATACGGCCAGATTGCCGATATTGAGCTTGGTGATCTTGTGGCCTTCTTCTTCCATTTGCCTGGATTTTTCCAGGACCGGGCCGCGGATGTCGTAGCAGACGTCCGCCAATTTATTCGATTTCTGAATCGGTCGCAAAATAAATCCCTGTCGTGATGCGGCGCGGCCGGCCTACGCTTGCAGCATGAAAGCCGCGCCAGAACTGTGAACCCGTGAGACTGCAATGCGAGAACAACCATTCTCGCCGAAAGCAGGCCATTTTATCAAATTAAACATGGCAAATTGCAGCATTTCGCGCCGTTTATGCCACGCCGGCCGGCATGCGCGTGCTTTTTCCACCGGAAGCTCTTCATCTTCTCTTAATCTTTGCCTACTACTATGGCAAGCGCAGCCTGCCGCTGTTGCACCAAAAAATTGCCGATAAATTGCAAATCGGAAAGGATGTTGCTTTTCAGTCGCTCTTTTCTGCCATTTATGGCATGCTTACGCCCTTGGCCGCAACGCACATCCGGACAGCGCGCGCACCGATCAACCGACACGAACAGCCCCCGACATCGCCATGAAACTGCATGCCAGCAGCACCCAACAATACCAAACCGTCACAGGCTACGATGAAAATGGCGTGGAAATCAATGCCCAGTCATATAACTACAGCCTGATCGTCATGCCGGAAATGCCGCCACGGGCGTGGGATGCAGGCAGTTTCGAGCAGCTGAGCGAGGCGCATTTCGCGCAAATCCTGGCCGACGCGCCCGACGTGGTGATCCTCGGCACGGGCGAGCGCCAGCGTTTCGTGCATCCGAAGCTGACGGCCGCGCTGACCATGCGCCGCATCGGCGTCGAGTGCATGGATAGCCAGGCAGCCTGCCGCACCTATAACATCCTGATGGGCGAAGGCCGCAAAGTCACCCTGGCCCTGATCCTGGCTCCCGGCGCAGGCAGCGCCCAATGAAAATCAACGTCAACGAATTGCACAGCTCGCGGCTGCTGATGTGGTCCCTGCTGGGCATCTTCATCGTCGTCACCCTGTACGCGCTGGGCGTACGCACCCTGGTGCCGCCCGACGAGGGCCGCTATGCCGAGATGGCGCGCGAAATGTTCGTCACGGGTGACTGGGTCACCACGCGCCTGAACGGCATCAAGTACTTTGAAAAGCCGCCGCTGCAAACGTGGATGAATGCGCTGACCTTCGCCGCCTTCGGCCTTGGCGAATGGCAGGCACGCCTGTGGACTGGCCTGTGCGGCATCATCGGCGTGTGCATGACGGCCTATGCGGGCAAGAAAGTGTTCGGTCCGCGCGTGGGCTTGTATGCTGGCCTGGTACTGGCGTCGAGCCTGTTCTGGCTCGCTTCCGGCCAGATCAATTCGCTCGACATGGGCCTGTCGGGCATGATGACCATCGTGCTGACCAGCCTGCTGGTGGCCCAGCGCGACGAAGCCTCCCCCGCCGAGCGCCGCAACTGGATGCTGGTATGCTGGGCTGGCATGGCGCTGGCCGTGCTGGCCAAGGGCTTGATCGGCATCGTCTTGCCGGGCGCCGTGCTGGTGCTGTATTCGCTGTGCGCGCGCGACTGGCGCATCTGGACGCGTTTGCATTTGGTTAAGGGTTTGCTGGTGTTCTTTGCCATCGCCACGCCCTGGTTCGTGCTGGTCGCCCTGCGCAATCCGGAGCAGCCGCATTTCTTCTTCATCCACGAGCATTTCCAGCGTTTCCTGATGAAGGGTCACAAGCGCGAAGGCGCCTGGTACTACTTCCTGGTCCTGCTCATTCCCGGCATCCTGCCATGGATAGGCGTGCTGCCGCAAAGCCTGGCTGCCGCCTTCAAGCGCCAGGATGGCGCCTTCCAGCCACGCTTGATGCTGCTGGTATGGGCCGTCTTCATTTTCTTCTTCTTCAGCTATTCGACCTCGAAGCTGCCTGGCTATATCGTGCCCATCTTCCCGGCGCTGGCCTTGATGGTGGGGCTGTACCTGGAATCGGCGTCGCGGCGCCAGCGCATGCTGGCCGCCGGCCTGCTGTGCGTGCTGGGTGCGGCCATCCTGATCGGTGCACCGATCGGCTTCAATCGCGCCAGCGGACGCGATCCGGCAGAACTGGCAGCGCTGAAGGGTTACCAGGCGTGGGTGATGGCGGCCGGCTTCTTCGCCCTGGCCGGCGGCGCCCTGGCCTTGCTGCATGCGCGCCAGTTGCGCCGCGACATGACCGTGCTGACGATCGCCGGCGCCGGCTTCCTGGCCACGCACTGCATCCTGGCCGGCTCCGAACTGTATGGCCAGAACCGCGCAGGCACCGACCTGCTGCCGCAGATCCAGGCCGAACTGACGGCCGACACCAAGCTCTATTCGGTCGGCATTTATGAACAATCGCTGACCTATTATCTGCAGCGGCCCGTGATCCTCGTCGATTACTGGGATGAATTTACGTTTGGCCTGAAACAGCAGCCTGAACTGTCCATCCCGACCATCGAGCCTTTCATCGCGCAGTGGACGACCGATGCCAACGCCGGCGTGCGCGACATGGCCATTATCAGCCTGGACCGCTACAAGGACTTGCAACAACGTGGCGTACCCATGCGTGTCATTGCCAAGGATGCGCGCCGCATGGTCATTGCCAACAAATAAATATTTAAAGGGGCGGCGGCAGCACGGATAGCCCACGGCCACCTTGCCCCGCCCCCGCATCAGCAGGATTTTTCACCGCTGAACCGCCTACGCCGCCATACTGCCGATATAAAATAGCCATGCCTGCCTGCGGACGTTGACCGCATTGGCAGCCTCGGCGACACCGATACCCTGACAAAATACAGATCCAAGAACCGCGCCCCATGACCTCTACCCTGCCCTTTTTACCTTTCTCCAAACCCACCATCGATGAAGCAACCATCGCCGCCGTCGGCGAGGTGCTGCGCTCGGGCTGGATCACCAGCGGCCCGAAAGTGCAAGCCTTCGAAGCCCAGCTGTCCGAATATTTCGGCGGGCGCCCCGTGCGTACCTTCAATTCGGGTACTTGCACCATGGAAATCGCGCTGCGCATCGCCGGCATTGGCCCTGGCGACGAAGTCATCACCACGCCCGTGTCGTGGGTGGCGACGGCCAACGTCATTATTGAAGTGGGCGCCACGCCCGTGTTTGCCGACATCGACCCCGTCACGCGCAATATCGACCTCGACAAGCTTGAAGCGGCCATCACGCCCCGCACGAAAGCCATCATCCCCGTCTACCTGTCGGGCCTGCCTGTCGACATGGACCGCCTGTACGCGATTGCTGAAAAGTACAATTTAAGAGTCGTGGAAGACGCGGCGCAAGCGTTCGGCTCCACCTGGAAAGGCAAGCGCATCGGCGCGTTTGGCGACTTCGTCTCGTTCAGCTTCCAGGCCAACAAGAATATCACCACGGGCGAGGGCGGCTGCCTCGTCCTCAACAACCTGGAAGAAGCCAGGCTGGCCGAGAAGTACCGGCTGCAGGGCGTCACGCGCAGCGGCGTCGACGGCATCGACGTCGATGTGCTGGGTGGCAAATACAATATGAGCGACATCATGGCCGCCATCGGCCTGGGCCAGTTCGCCAACATCGACGCCATCACGGCCCACCGCCGCGCGCTGGCACGCCACTATTTCGCGCAATTCGGCAGCGACTTCGAAGCGGCGAGCGGCGCCCAGCTGCCCGTACAGGATTTCGACAACAGCAACTGGCATTTATTCCAGATCATCCTGCCCGACAACGGCCCCGGCACGCGGGCCGCGTTCATGCAGCAAATGGCGCAGCAAAACGTGGGAACGGGCTATCATTACGCACCGATCCACTTGTTTACCATGTACCGCGAACGCGGCTTTACCGAGGGCATGTTCCCCGTTTCGGAAAAGATCGGCCGCCTGACCGTGACCTTGCCGATGTTCTACGCCATGACGACACAGGACGTGGAGCGGGCCGTCGCCACCGTCAAATCCATCCTCATCAAATGAGCAGCGTACCGATGAAACCTGAACTGTCCATTATCATTCCAATCTACAACGAGCAGGATGGCCTGGCCAGCCTGTTCGCCCGCCTGTATCCGGCCCTCGATGCCTTGCAAACAAGCTACGAAATCATTTTCGTCAACGATGGCAGCCGCGACAATTCGGTGGCCATCCTGGCGGAACAATTCCGCCAGCGCCCCGACGTCACGCGCGTGATCTTGTTCAATGGCAATTATGGCCAGCACATGGCCATCCTGGCGGGTTTTGAAGCCTCGCGCGGGCAGATCATGATCACGCTCGACGCCGACCTGCAGAACCCGCCTGAAGAAATCGGCAACCTGGTGGCAAAGATGCGCGAAGGCTACGATTACGTGGGCTCGATCCGGCGCAAGCGGCAAGATTCCGCCTGGCGCACGCTGGCGTCGAAAATGATGAACCGCCTGCGTGAAAAGATCACGAATATCAAAATTACCGATCAGGGCAACATGCTGCGCGCGTATGGCCGCAATGTGATCGACCTGGTCAACCAATGCGCCGAAGTCAACACCTTCGTGCCCGCCCTGGCCTACACGTTTGCCCGCAAGCCTACGGAAATTACCGTCGAGCATGAAGAACGTGCTGCCGGCGAATCGAAATACTCGCTGTACAGCCTGATCCGTCTCAATTTCGACCTGGTCACGGGCTTTTCGCTGATTCCCCTGCAAATCTTTTCCATGCTGGGCATGGCAATGTCGCTGGGCTCGGCATTGCTGGTGATCTTCCTGCTGGTGCGCCGCTTCCTGCTGGGCGCTGAGGCCGAAGGCGTGTTTACCCTGTTCGCCATCGCCTTCTTCTTCATGGGCGTGATCCTGTTCGGCATCGGCCTGGTGGGCGAATACGTGGGACGCATCTTCCAGCAAGTGCGTGCCCGTCCCCGCTACGTGGTGCAAACCATCTTGCAGGACGGCATGACCCAGGCGGAAGCCGAGGCGCCATCGTATGTGCGCCTGGAAAAGCGCCAGGTGGGCCGCTGATGGGCGCCCCACGCGCCGTCGTCTTCGGCTACCACAATGTGGGCGTGCGCTGCATCAAGGTGTTGCTGGCCGGTGGCGTCGATATCGCCCTGGTCGTCACGCATGAAGACAGCCCCACGGAAAACCTGTGGTTCGAATCGGTCGCCAGCCTGTGCCAGGCTGAAGGCATCCCCTGCATCACGCCTCTGGACGCGCGCGCGCCGGAACTGCTGGCGCAGGTGCAGGCGGCAAGACCGGACATGCTGTTCAGCTTTTACTACCGGCACATGTTGCCCGCTAGCATCTTGGAAGTCGCGCCCGCCTACAATATGCACGGCTCGCTGCTGCCGCAGTTCCGCGGCCGCGCGCCCGTCAACTGGGCCGTGCTGCATGGCGCCACGGAGACGGGCGCCACCCTGCATGAGATGACGGTCAAGCCCGACGCCGGCGCCATCGTGGCGCAAACGGCCGTACCCATCCTGCCCGACGACACGGCGTTTGAAGTGTTCGGCAAAGTCACCGTGGCGGCGGAACAAACCCTGTGGGGCGTGCTGCCAGCCTTGCTGGACGGCACGGCGCCACGCCAGCTCAACGATTTACGCCAGGGCGGGTATTTTGGCGGGCGCAAGCCGGAAGATGGCCGCATCGACTGGAAATTACCTGCGCAACAGGTATACAACCTGCACCGGGCCGTCGCGCCGCCCTATCCCGGCGCGTTTACCGAAGTCAACAATGTTATTTACACCATCGAACAAGCCCGTTTGAGCAAGCATTCGGCAGGAAGTTTGCCAGTGGGCTTGGCGGTAGTGGATAATTGCATCTTTGGCGTCTGCGGAGACGGTCGCATGCTGGCCATTTCCGCGCTGAGGGCTGCCGGGGAGCCAATTTCGGCTCAGCAATTGCAAGCAAGCCTGACCGCCCGCGTCAGCACACACTGATATCACTCAAGAGAATCTCACATGAAAAAAGTCCTCATCTTAGGCGTCAACGGCTTCATCGGCCACCACTTGTCCAAGCGCATCCTGGAAACCACCGACTGGCATGTCTACGGCATGGACATGAACACGGACCGCATCACGGACTTGCTGGAAGATGACAACTACAAGTCGCGCATGCACTTCTTTGAAGGCGACATCACGATCAACAAGGAATGGGTCGAGTACCACGTCAAGAAATGCGATGTGATCCTGCCGCTGGTGGCCATCGCCACCCCGTCGACCTACGTCAAGCAGCCGCTGCGCGTGTTTGAACTGGACTTCGAAGCGAACCTGCCTATCGTGCGCTCGGCCGCCAAGTACGGCAAGCACCTGGTCTTCCCGTCGACCTCGGAAGTGTATGGCATGTGCCACGACGAAGAATTCGATCCGGAAAACTCGGAACTGATCTGCGGCCCGATCAACAAGCCGCGCTGGATCTATTCGAACGCCAAGCAATTGATGGACCGCGTGATCTGGGGCTACGGCATGGAAGGCTTGAACTTCACCCTGTTCCGTCCATTCAACTGGATCGGCGCCGGCCTCGATTCGATTCACACGCCAAAAGAAGGTTCCTCGCGCGTGGTGACGCAATTCTTCGGCCACATCGTGCGCGGCGAGAACATCTCGCTGGTCGACGGCGGCGCGCAAAAACGCGCGTTCACCTATATCGACGACGGCATCGATGCACTGATCCGCATTATTGCCAACAAGAATGGCATCGCCAGCGGCAAGATCTACAACATTGGCAATCCGACCAATAACTACTCGATCCGCGACCTGGCCGGCATGATGCTGACCCTGGCCGCCGAGTACCCGGAATACGCCGAAGGCGCGAAACACGTGAAAATCGTGGAAACGACTTCGGGTGCCTACTACGGCGCCGGCTACCAGGACGTGCAAAACCGCGTGCCGAAAATCACGAATACCTGCGAAGAACTGGGCTGGGCGCCAAGCACCACCATGGCCGATTCCCTGCGCAATATTTTCGATGCCTACCGCAGCCAGGTAGCCGAAGCCAAAGCCTTGATGGATTAATGTTGAACAAGCCGTTCCTGACCCTGAAAATCGACGTCGATACCTATCGCGGCACCCGTGAAGGCATGGGCAATCTGGTGCGCATGCTGGCCGCGCACCAGGCCAAGGCCACGTTTCTGTTCTCGCTGGGCCCGGACCACACGGGCTGGGCCCTGCGGCGTGCCTTGCGGCCCGGCTTTTTCAGCAAGGTATCGCGCACCTCGGTGGTCGAGCACTACGGCTTGAAAACATTGATGTACGGCACCTTGCTGCCGGGACCCGATATCGGCAAGCAATGCGCGGCGCAACTGCGCGCCGTGCGCGATGCCGGTTTCGAGTGCGGCATCCACACCTGGGATCACACCCTGTGGCAAGACAACGTAGCCAAGCACAACGCCGCCTGGACCATCAACATGATGCGCAAGGCCGCCAACCGCTACGAACAGGTGTTTGGCACCAAACCGCACACGCATGGCGCGGCCGGCTGGCAAATGAATGTCAGCGCCTTTGTCGAGCACGACACGGCCGGCTACCGCTTTGCCTCCGACGGCCGCGCCATGCTCGACGCGCGCGGCGCCATGCTGCATCCGGGCAATGGTCCGCACCGCGTGCGTAACGGCAACACCATATTGCAGTGCGTGCAATTGCCCACCACCCTGCCCACCCTGGATGAGTTGTTGGGCTGCGAAATCGACGGCAAGCTGATCACGACTGGCAATGTTGCCGCGCATATATTGTCGCTGACGGCGGACAATCCCCGCGACCACGTATATACCTTGCATGCGGAACTTGAAGGACAGAAACTCGCCCCCATTTTCGAACAATTGCTGGCTGGCTGGAAAGCCCAGGGCTACCAGTTTGCAGCGATGGGCGATTATTATGAAAAGATAAAAGAGTCGGACTTGCCCGTTTGCCCCATCACCTGGGATGAGTTGCCCGGACGTTCGGGACGCCTGATTGTGCAGGGCAAAGCTGCCTGAATGCTGTATTGTTGCACCTGGATGCGTTGCCAGATAAAAAAACAGCGCTGATGATCACCGTTCAGGAGAGAACCTGTGGCTGATAGCCAATCCCTCGTTAGCATACCCGACTTTAGCGCCGCCATGACCAGCGGCAAGACCTTTCAGTTGCTGGGCCGTCCGGCCAAGGCCACGGTGCTGTTTTTCTATCCAAAGGACAACACCCCCGGCTGCACCACTGAAAACATCGCCTTCCGTGACGCCTATCCGCAATTTGTCGCCGCCGGCGTGGAAGTCTACGGCATCAGCCGCGATTCCCTGCGCTCGCACGAAAGCTTCAAAGCCAAGCTGGAACTGCCATTCGAGCTCATTTCCGACCCGGACGAAGCCGTTTGCCTGCTGTTTAACGTCATGAAGATGAAACAGATGTATGGCAAGACGGTGCGTGGCGTCGAACGCAGCACGTTTGTGATTGACGCCCAGGGCCGATTGGTGAAAGAATGGAGAGGCGTGAAGGTCGCAACTCACGTGGAAGAAGTGCTGGAATTCGTGGCGCGTCTGAATTGATCGTCTGTTTTGATCACATGTGCGTTGTCGGCATCCAGCCAGCTTAGTTCGACATTATCTCAACCTTAGCTCAACCGCAGTTCAGTTCACGGTACCTATCGCCATTTTGAGTCAACGAAGCGCCTCCACCCACTCCGCCAGGCGGGCCTGTAGCCCTCCGATGGCGTCCATGACCGGCCATGCTGCCGGCCTTCCGGCAGTTTCTCGTCCTATAGCATTGTTGTTCCCCCGCATCCACCCCATGAGAAGTGCCGCCAGAAGCTGGCTGCCCATGGGCGATTCATTCCAGAAATTTTTTGATTGAGATCCTGATGCCACTGCCAAAATTACCGAGCAAGCCAGCCACCATCCTGGCCACCCAAGATTATCCAACCGCAGGCGCAGCGCGCCCGGCCACCAAAACCCCGGCAGCCAAGAAAGTGGCTGCACCGATCATTGAAGCGGCGATCGCCGAAGTTGCCAAGCCGGTCCGCAATGCGGCCACGAAGATCAAGCAAGTGGCGGCCCTGATGGTTGCCAAGCCGGCACCTGCGCCAGCCGTTGCCGTACCGGCTGCCGCACCTGCAGTCCCTGTCAAAGCCGCGCCGGCGGCAAAAGGCAAGGTCACGCCGATCAAGTCCGTCAAGCAGGCCGAGCAGCCGCATCCGGCCAAGCACAAGCCTGTCGAAGTGCAACTCAAGTCGTCCGCCAGCCGCGCCGCCGACCAGCGCGGCATCAGCAAGTTGTTCGTGCTCGACACCAACGTGCTGATGCACGATCCATCGTCGCTGTTCCGCTTCGAAGAACACGATGTGTACCTGCCGATGATGACCCTGGAAGAGCTGGACAACCATAAAAAGGGCATGACGGAAGTGGCGCGCAATGCACGCCAGGTCTCGCGTACCCTCGATGCGCTGATCAGCAACACGGATGACGACGCCATCGAGCACGGCATCTTGCTGTCCAAGCTGGGCAACAAGGATGCCAAGGGCCGCTTGTTCTTCCAGACGCGTTTGCAAAGCGCCGACCTGCCGGCTGGCTTGCCAGTGGGCAAGGCCGACAACCAGATCCTGGCCGTCGTGCGTTCGCTGGAATCGGAACAGGAAGGCCGCCCCGTGGTGCTGGTGTCGAAAGACATCAACATGCGCATCAAGGCGCGCGCCCTGGGCTTGCCGGCCGAAGATTACTTCAATGACCATGTGCTGGAAGACACCGACTTGCTGTACTCGGGCATCGTGCAGCTGCCGGACGACTTCTGGAACAAGCATGGCAAGGACATGGAATCGTGGCAGGAAAGCAAGAACGGCTACAGCTCCACCTTCTACCGCGTGACGGGCCCCTTCATTCCATCGCTGCTGGTCAACCAGTTCATCTACCTGGAACCGAAAAACGGCGAAACGCCGTTCTATGGCCAGGTGAAACAGATCAACGGCAAGACGGCCGTGCTGCAAACCTTGCGCGACTTCAGCCACACGAAGAACAATGTGTGGGGCGTGACGGCGCGCAACCGCGAGCAGAACTTTGCCCTGAACTTGCTGATGAATCCGGAATGCGACTTCGTCACCCTGCTGGGCCAGGCCGGTACCGGCAAGACCCTGCTGGCCCTGGCCGCCGGCCTGGCGCAAGTGCTGGAAACCAAGCTCTACAATGAAATCATCGTCACCCGCGTGACGGTGCCCGTCGGCGAAGACATCGGTTTCCTGCCAGGCACGGAAGAGGAAAAGATGTCGCCATGGATGGGTGCCTTCGACGACAACCTGGAAGTGCTGAACAAGTCCGACTCCGATGGCGGCGAATGGGGCCGTGCGGCAACGCAGGACCTGATCCGCTCGCGCATCAAGATCAAGTCGCTCAACTTCATGCGCGGCCGCACGTTTGTGAACAAGTTCCTCATCATCGATGAAGCGCAAAACTTAACGCCGAAGCAAGTCAAGACCCTCGTCACGCGCGCCGGTCCCGGCACGAAGATCCTGTGCCTGGGCAACATCGCCCAGATCGACACGCCGTACCTGACGGAAGGCTCCAGCGGCCTGACCTACGTGGTCGACCGCTTCAAGGGCTGGACCCACAGCGGCCACGTCACCCTGGCACGCGGCGAGCGTTCGCGCCTGGCCGACCACGCCAGCGAAGTACTGTAAGTTGATCGGGCGGCGCAAGCCGCTTCCACAACAGAAAGCCCCGTCTGCAGCGATGCAGGCGGGGCTTTTTTCATGTGCGCGACTTTGCCCTGCGACATGTTCCAATACCGCTCTCTTTCCTCCTGGACAGCTCACCCGATGCATCCTGCCTTTCAGTTGCTGCTCTGCCTTATCTTTTTCATGCTCATCCACGTTTCCGCCATGGCCGCGTGCGCTCGCGCAGGTGGCATCACCGTGCGCAGCATCAGCTATGGCGTGGGTCCCACCGTGCTGACGTGGGGAAAAGTCCACGCCAGGCTGCTGCCCCTGGCCGGCAATGCGCTCCTGAAGGATACGCGCGAGGAAACGCTGTATGACGACGATCCCTGCCTCGACAGCTATCACTTCCAGCCCTTGTGGAAGCAGGTGCTGCTGGCCATCGCGCGCGCGGCAAGCGCTATGTGGCGTGGGAAGAGGCGGTAGCGAAGTGGCTATTGCTACCGGGGCTGGCGATCTTGCTGGCGTGGGCGGCGGCGTTCGGCTGGTATGGCTGGCAAGCGCTGGGGGCCTGATGCAGCGCCCCCGAGGTCGCCCGGTCAGCCGACCAGCACCAGCTTGCGGTTGACGAATTCCATGATGCCCAGATCGGACAATTCGCGGCCATAACCCGAATGTTTCACGCCGCCAAATGGCAGATCCGGCGCCGTGATGGCCGGGGAATTAATGAACACCATGCCCGTGTCGATGCGGCTGGCAAGGCGCTTTCCGCGTGTAACGTCTGCCGTGATGATGGTGCCGCCCAGGCCGAATGGCGAATCGTTGGCCAGGGTGATCGCCGCGTCGTCATCCTTGACGCGGAAGATCATGGCGACGGGGGCAAAGAACTCCTGGTAGTAGACGGGATTGCCTGGCGTCACCTCGGTGAGGATGGTCGGCGCCATGAAGTAGCCGGCGCGCTCGATACGCTTGCCGCCCAGTAATAATTTCGCACCGCCCTCCACGGCCTGGCCGACTTGCTTGACGGCCAGGTCCAACGCCGACTTGCTCGACAGCGGCGCCAGGGTAGTGGCGGCATCCATGGGGTCGCCTGCCTGCAGCTTGGCCAGTTCTGCCTGGAAGCGTTCGACGAAGGTATCGGCAATGCTGTCGAGCAGAATAAAGCGTTTCGAGCCGTCGCATACCTGACCCGCATTCTGGATGCGGCCGATGACGGCCAGCTTGACGGCCAGGTCCATGTCGGCGTCGTCCAGTACGATGAAGGCGTCGCTGCCACCGAGTTCCATCGTGGTTTTTTTCAGGGCCTTGCCGGCCGTGGCCGCCACGGAGGCGCCGGCGCGCTCGCTGCCCGTCAGCGCCACGCCCTGCACGCGCGGATCGGCAATGGCCGTGGCCACTTGCTCGCTGGAAAAGAATGCATTAGTGTAGGCGCCTGCTGGCGCACCCGCGTCGAGGAACAGCTTTTCAAAGGCCAGTGCGCACTGGGGCACGTTGGACGCGTGTTTCACGACCAAAGTATTACCCGCCATCAAATTCGGACCAGCGACCCTGGCCAGCTGGTAGTACGGAAAATTCCACGGCTCGACGCAGAAGATCACGCCCAGCGGCGCAATTTCCACGCTGGCCGCGCCGCGCTTGACGTCAAGTTGCTTGGGCGCAAGGAATTGCTCGGCATTATCGGCGTAGTAGTCGAGGATTTGCACGCACAACGACACTTCCTGCTGCGCTTCCTGGAACAGCTTGCCCATTTCCACGGTGATCAATTTGGCGAAGCTATCGCGTTGTTCTTTCAATAGCATGGCCGCTTTCTTGACCACCGCCTTGCGCTCGGCAAAGCTGCGCTGGCGCCAGTCGCTCTCGAAGGTGGCGGCGGCCTGGGCCAATATATTGTCCATTTGCGCATCGCTATGCGGAGTGAAAGTCTGCTCGATCTGTTCGCTGTAGGGATTCGTGGTCTGATAGCTCATCTGGTTTCCTTGGTCGTGGCACCCCGGGATTGCGTGGGGTAGCTGGGCAGTATGCTGGAGGACTGGCAGCGCGACAGTACGCACGCGAACATAACGGTCAATGACAACAGGCACCTTGCGGCGCCTGTGGACGGATGGAAAATCAGCCGGGAAAGCTCAGTTCACGCGTTTGGCCCGCATATCCTGCCCCTCCTGGCGCAGCACCAGTTGTTGCGTCTTGCCATCGGCATCTTTGCTGAAACGCACTTCCGCATCGACTTCATTCGAGAAGAAAGCCGTCTCGCTCATCGGCAGCATGGCCAGCTTGCGGAAACCCGTCACCTGGGCGAAGAACTTGTCGCCTTCGCGCGTCACCTCCAGGTAAACCTCGGGCGCCAGCGCATACCTGCCCACGTAGGCATCGAATTGCGCAGTCGTCATGGCGACCACCGTACGTGCCGGCTTGACGGCGCTGACCCGCTCGTGCACGGACTTCGATTCGCCGCCATCGTTGAGGATCAGCTGCGCCTCACCCTTGGGACCTCGCTCGAACTCGGCTGTGGTGAGCGTATTTTCAATCAAAAAACCATTGGGCGAATAGGCCAGCAGTCGCTGTGCGGGGCGGCCCGTGCGCTGCAGCAGCAAGTTGCCCTCGAAGTTGCGGAGCGTGTAGCCGGCCTTGTCATTGATGGCGTACACGCCAGCATACGCATCGAGAATGGCAGGCTTGAGGGTGATGACCTTGATCTCGGGATACGGCCGGTCGACGGCGATGGCGGCCGCCTTGCGGGCGACCACATCGGGATCGACCAGGCCCGTATCCGAGTTTTCCAGCACGGCCACGTAGACTTTTTCCTTCGGCAAACGCATCGCATACGTGGCAAAGCCATTGATGCCGCCGCTATGGTGGATGACGGGGGTGTTTTGCCAGGTTCCCACCTTCCATCCCAAGCCGGAACGGGTCGCCTTGCCATCGTTCAGCTTGGCCGGCGTGAACGCTTGCTGCCAGGTGGCGGCCTTGAGCAGCTTGCCGTCGGAGATGGCGGCGTCCCAGCGCGCCAGGTCGTCCACGGTGGAAACGAGCGCGCCGGCTGCATACGGCTGCGTCATGCTCAAGGGCAGGTTCGGCACATAGGCCTCGCCCGAACGGATATGCCCGGCCGCGCGCTTGGCTGGCCGGCGTTCGTGGCCTTCATAGGCTGTGTCGTTCATGCCCAGCGGCACGAAGATCTGCTGTTCCATGAAAGTGGCATACGGCTGGCCCGCAGCCTTTTCAATGATGGCGCCCAACAGGAAATAGCCAGAGCTGCTGTAACTCCACTGCGTGCCCGGCTCAAAGTCAGGCGGATCGTTCTTGAAGAAATCGATCATCTGCGCCACGCTCAAGTCTTTCGTGCTGTTGGGTACGAATTCTGGCTTCCTTGTGTAGTCGTGGATGCCGGACGTATGCGCGAGCAGCTGCTCGATCGTGATTTTCTTGCCGTGGGTCGGGTAATCGGGGAGGAATGTCGTGATGTCATCGGTGATGGCCAGCTTGCCCTGGTCGGCCAGCAGCAGGATGGCGACGGCCGTGAATTGTTTCGAAATGGAGCCCAGGCGCAGCGACATGTCAGGCGTCAGCGGCTGGCCATCCTTCACGCTGGCCAGGCCATACGCCTTGCGCAACAGGGGCTGGCCATCCTTGACGACGATGACCACGGCGCCAGGTTCCGTGGCCTTGTAATACGGAGCGATGCTGGCATCGATGTGCGCGGCCAGCGCTTGCTGCTGCTGGCTCAGTGGAGCGGGCTGGTCAGCCCAGGTGGACGGTGTTTGCAACAGGATCAGGGCGGCGAGGCACAGACTGGAAACTTTAAACATGCTAATCACTTTCATAGGAAGGATACACAAGCTGACCAAGCCCCTGGCGGCGGCTATCGGGATGATGGGGATGATGGATTTACCATAGGAAATATTTCCATTTCGCTCAGCCAGCCTAACAGACGTCCCTGCGGCAAATCTCTCCCTTTGTCACGCGTCGCCATGCACGCCAGCTTGCCGCCATGATTTTTGGGCTAGCTATCGTATGCTCGACTCAGTGCTACGCTGAAATTCACACACTTATAAATGAAATATTCATTCATGAAATGAATAACACCTATCTCCACTGTGAATTGGCTGGAAGCGAAACAGCGGCCTATACTCCAGGCGTCTCCCCTACACTGCTTCCCATGCACACCCTGCTCAGCCCGCACCCACAGCGGGCTTTTTGTTCCCGGTATTTACCATTCTGTCTTTCCCCCCTTACGAATCACCGGCCCCAAGCCGGGAGCACAGCATGATCGTGCGCGAGCGTCCATCGGCGCTACGGCTTTTCCTGGTGGTGCGCGGCTCCGTCCTGCCGCGCATCCGCACCACCCTCATCGTCAACACCGTGATCGCCACCCTCGTCACCTGGTGCCACGGCACCCTGTTCGACCACAAGGTCATCCTCACCACCATCCCGTTTACCCTGATTGGCTTGCCGCTGGCCATCTTCCTTGGCTTTCGCAACACGGCCGCCTATGACCGTTACTGGGAAGCGCGCAAGCTGTGGGGCGAACTGGTGTTGCGCAGCCGTAATTTCTCGCGCCAGTGCCAGACCATGATACGCAGCGATACGCCAGCCCACGCCCGGCTGGGCCTGAACGATGTACGCGTGCGCATGATTTACCGCGCCATCGCCTTTTGCCACGCCCTGCGCCACCAGCTGCGCAACACGCGCGGACCGGCCGACTTGCAGCCGCTGCTGCTCCCGGCCGAATGGGAAACGGCATGCAAGGCCGCGAACCCGTCCGACTACCTAATGCTACAAATGGGCCACGACCTGGCCGACTGCGTCCGGCAGGGCCGTATCGACAGCATCCTCACCGCACAGATCGATAACACGGTCTCGGCCATGGTAGCGGCGGGCGCCTCGTGCGAACGCATCCGCAGCACGCCGATTCCCTTCTCGTATTCGCTGCTGCTGCACCGCACGGCTTATCTGTACTGTTTCCTGCTGCCTTTCGGCCTGGTCGACTCGCTGGGCTTCATGACGCCCTTCGTCGTCGCCATCGTCGCCTATACCTTCTTTGGCCTCGATGCCCTGGGTGACGAGATCGAGGAACCGTTCGGCGAAGATGCCAACGACCTGCCCCTGTCGGCCATGTGCCGCGCCATCGAAATCAGCTTGCGCGAATCGGTGCAGGATGAGAATGTGCCGCCGCCCATGCAAGCTATCGACTTCATGCTGAATTGATCCACACGCCAGCTTTTCCCTTGACCTTACCATCGGGGGAAGGCTTACAGTGGGTGCACTTAATCATTCAAGGAGTGCTTGCCATGTATCAGTTACAAGTTGAAAACATGAGTTGCGGCCATTGCGTCGGCTCGGTCACGAAAGCGGTGCACGGCATCGATCCTGCCGCACAGGTGCAGATCGACCTGGCCAGCAAGCGCGTCACGGTGGAATCGCCTGCCGAACTGGTCGCCATCAGCGCCGCCATCGTGGAGGCGGGCTACCCCGTCACCAGCGCGCAGTAACAGCAGTGGCGTCGACAAGACAGCCGGCCTTCGCGCCGGCTGTTTCTGTTTACCCGTCCAGCTCGGGGTAGTGGCGGAAGATGCCTTCCTCATTGAACGCGATTCTGCGTTTCGATTGCAGGTAGCGGGCGATATGCGGCCGCGCCGCCACGGCATCGTGCAGCGAGAACAGGGCAGGATACCGGGGCGCCAGGCGCGCCATGGCTTGCGGAAACGCATAGCGCAGTCCGGCCAGCATCTGGAACAGCGACAGGTCGCCATACGTGAGTTTTGAACCCAGCAGATAATGGCCGCGGCTGTTCAGCAAGACCTGGGTGAAATAATCGTGGAATTTGGGCAAACGTGTTTCGCGGAAATCCGCGCTGCGCAGCATGGCCGCCTGTTTCTGCTCGTCATAATATTGCTTCATCGATAGCGGATGGTGGGTGTCATGCACTTCCGTCAGCCAGTCGGCCATCGTCAGCTGCAGCTGGTTCAGCCACAGGCGGCCGCTTTCCGCGCGCGGCGCCAGGCCCAGGCGCCGGCCCAGGTACAACAGGATATTCGTGGTCTGACCGATCAGCACCTCGCCGTCGCGCAGCACGGGCGGCGCGTAGGCGGCATGTGGCGTATTGTCGCCATCGAGGCATGCCAGCATGGCCGGCATGCCCTGTCCCTTGCGCTCGGGCAAGCGGGCGATATCGCGGTAGTCGGCACCCGCTTCTTCCAGCGCCAATCGGATAAATTCGCCGCGCCCCTGTATCGTGGGCCAGTAATATAGTTCATACGCCATACACACCTCCGTTGATTTACATCAATGGCAGCAAGCTTTCACTTCCGTTTCGCCAGCCAGCCCCAGGCTTTGCAGGATGGGGCAATCGGGCTTGTCATCGCCGTGGCACGATTGCGCCAGGTTGGCCAGGGTATCGCGCATTTCCGTCAGTTCGGCGATGCGTGTATTGAGCTCGGCGACATGCGCCAGGGCGATGCCTTTCACATCCGCGCTGGCACGCTGGTCGTTTTGCCACAGCGACAGCAGCTCGCGGATCTGTTCCAGCGAAAAACCCAGCCCCCGCCCGCGCTTGATGAAACGCAAGGCGTGCAAGTCGTTCGGCGTATAGATGCGGTAACCGGCGTCGCTGCGCGCGCTGGGTTTTAGTAGGGCAATACTTTCGTAGTAACGTATCATTTTTGCCGATACGCCCGTCTCGCTTGCCGCCTGGCCGATATTCATCCTATGACTCCTTGGTATGCGAGCTGCGCGCTTTCCAGCGGCGCAGCAACAGGGCATTGCTGATCACGCTGACCGAACTGAAGGCCATCGCCGCGCCCGCCACCATGGGGTTGAGCAAGCCGAAGGCGGCCAGCGGAATGCCGATCATATTGTAGATAAATGCCCAGAACAGATTCTGCCGTATCTTGCTGTAGGTGCGGCGCGAGATATCGATAGCGTCCGCCACCAGGGCCGGATCGCCGCGCATCAGGGTAATGCCGGCCGCATGCATGGCCACGTCCGTGCCCGTCGACATGGCGATACCCACATCGGCGGCCGCCAGCGCAGGCGCATCGTTGATGCCGTCGCCTACCATGGCCACCTTGGCACCCGCGCCTTTCAGTGCCATGATTTTAGCGGTTTTATCGGCCGGCAGCATTTTCGCCGCCACCGTATCGATGCCCAAGAGCTTGCCGACGGCGTCGGCGCTGCCCTGATTGTCCCCGGTCAGCATCACCGTGCGGATGCCCAGGCTGTGCAGATGGGCAATGGCCGCCTGCGCATTCGGCTTGACCTGGTCGCTGAAGGCGAACAATCCCAGCAGTTGTGTTCCCGAAGCCAGCCACGAGATCGTATTGCCCGTGTTTTCCAGCGCCAATGCCTGGCTGGCCAGCGGCGCCATGTCCACATGCAACTCCTGCATCAGCCGGGTGCTGCCCAATTTCAAATCCAGGCCATCGACGTGGGCCGCCAGGCCGCGGCCCGGCAAAGCCGACAGGGCCGTGGCTGGCAAGGGATCGATATGGCGCGTGCTGGCCGCGTCCAGCACGGCCGTGGCCAGGCTGTGCTCGCTGCCGCGCTGGATGCTGGCTGCCAGTTGCAGCAGCCGTGTATCCTCGATGCCGTGCGCATGCATCGCCGCCAGCGCTGGTTTGCCGATGGTCAAGGTGCCCGTCTTGTCAAACACGACGGTGTTGACGGCGTGCGCCACTTCCAGCGCTTCCGCATCCTTGATCAGAATGCCGTAGCGGGCAGCCACGCCCGTGCCGGCCATGATGGCCGTCGGCGTGGCCAGGCCCAGCGCGCATGGGCAAGCGATGACCAGCACGGCCACGGCATTGATGATGGCATTTTCCAGCTCACCGGTAGCAAACCACCAGCCCAGCATGGTCAGCAGCGCCAGCACCAGCACCACGGGCACGAAGATGGCGCTGACCTTGTCAACCAGATGCTGGATGGGCGCCTTGGCCGCCTGCGCGTCTTCCACCAGGCGGATGATGCGCGACAAGGTCGTCTCGCCACCCACGGCCTGCGTGCGCACCAGCAACAAGCCATCGGCATTAATGGCGCCGCCCGTGACCCTGTCGCCCACATGCTTGTCGACCGGCAAGCTTTCGCCCGTGATCAGCGATTCGTTGATCTGGCTGGCGCCTTCCACCACCACGCCATCGACGGCCACCCGTTCACCAGGGCGGATGACCACCAGGTCACCCACTTTCACCTGCACCACTGGCAAGTCGATCTCGACACCGTCGCGTCGCACGCGGGCCGATTCGGGACGCAAGACTTGCAGCGCGCGGATGGCAGAAGCCGTCTGGCGCTTGGCGCGGCTTTCCAGCCATTTTCCCAGCAACACCAGGGTAATGACGACGGCCGATGCCTCGAAATACAGGTGCGGCAGCATCTCGCCCGCCGTCAGCCACTGGTAGACGGACAAGCCATACGCGGCGCTCGTGCCCAGCGCCACCAGCAGATCCATATTGCCGCTGCCCGCGCGGGCCGCCTTCCAACCAGCCTTGTAGAAACGCGCGCCAAAGTAAAACTGCACGGGCGTAGCCAGCGCGAATTGCAGCCAGCCGGGCAGCATCAAATGGATGCCGGCCCACTCGAGCAGCATGGGCAACATCAATGGGAAAGCCAGCACGGCCGCAAAAGCCACTTTCATGCCGTCGCGGCTGGGCGCTGCGGCAGGCGCGCTGGCCTGGCTGGCGGCGGGCACCGTGGCGGCATAGCCGGCCTTGTCGATGGCGGCGATCAGGGTGCCTGCCTCCAGGGCGCCCGTCACCTTGATGCGCGCGCTTTCCGTGGCCAGGTTGACGCTGGCGGCCAGCACGCCCGGCACTTTCAGCAAGGCTTTTTCCACCCTGCCCACGCAAGAGGCGCAGGTCATGCCGGCGATATTCAGGTCGATCTCGCGCTGCGCTACCGTATAGCCAGCCTTTTCCACGGCCGCCTGCAGGGTGGCCAGGGGAATTGGCGCGCTGGACGTGACCTTGGCCACTTCGGTGGCCAGGTTGACGCTGGCCTGGATCACGCCGGGCACGGCGGCCAGCGCCTTTTCCACGCGGCCCACGCACGAGGCGCAGCTCATGCCTTCGATAGCCAGCGCCTGCGCATGCGCGGCGGCGGGAGGGGAAGTAGCGGGAGCGAGTGCACTCTGGTTCATGGCAGATCCTGTACGAAGATTAACGAATAGGATCAGGATCTGCTATCCAACGATGGGAAGGTCAAGCCCTATTTGTCAGCTGTGCCGGACTTGCAGGAAACAGCTTAGCGCACCACGCAATCGATGGCGGCAGGCTTGCTGCCGCCTGCAGCGCTGCCTGAGCTCGATGGCGATGCTGAAAAGACTGGCGGCGGCGTGAACTTGATGCCAGGATCGACGGGCAACAACACGGGCGGTTGCTTGAAGTTGGGCGTAAAGCCGAACTGGCCGGCGGCAAAATTTTGCGAACCTGCAGGATTGGTCACATGAATCAGGCCATCGAGCACCTGCACATACAGGCCGGGAACCTTTGGCGCCGACGATGCAGGCGTCGACGGGGCAATATACTCGGCAATAAATATTGTGCCGCGAATACCGATGGTAGCCGCCGGCGTCTTCATCTCGAAGCGCTCCTTGTTGCGCTTGCCCAGCAGTCCCGTGACGGAACGCAAGCCCCCCTTGAGCAAGCTGAAGATGGCATGGTCGCCATCGGGCTGCTCGGCCGTGTAGCTGAATTGCTCGATCACGAAACTGGTACTCGGTTTCAAGGTGATTTCGCTATTGTCGATCAGCTTGATCAAGGCATAGGTCTCTTTTTCCGTCAACAAGGTATCGCCCTGCTCGACCTCGGACTTGATGGCCAGGATTTTCACCTTGCCATCCGCCTTCCTGGCCATCAGCGGACCACTCAACTGCATCACCGTGCCCGCCACCTGCCCGGCCCAGGCGTGCGCGCCCAGGCACGTCAGGACCAGCCATAACAGGGCCTTAGTTGCAGTATGTTTTTTTAGCAGTGCCATTTTTTGTATATCCTGTTGAGTTACCTGGGGAGGTAGCGACATCCCTGTCGTCCTTCACCTTGTCATCGGGCTTGACTGATGACGTGAAAATGGACGTTCCGTTCGCACGCTCAGCCTGCTTGATGATGCTCAAGGTCTCATTGATGCCGACGTTGATGACGTTGACGATGGACTTGTCGACGCTCGTCGCGGGCAGGAAGATGACGTCCGGCATGGCCACCGCACCGTTCGGCGCCAGCAAGCTGACGTTCGCCCGCTGACGGTTGATGCGCACGCCCGCTCCACCCGTGAGGCTGCCCGTTTTCGCCAGCACGCTCATGCTGGCCACAGCCGGTAAAGCGACGCTGGCCGTGTCGGCAAAGCGCACACTGGTCCCCGCGCTGGCGCTGAAATTGCCGCCGCCCAGGACCTTGGCATTGCCCTCGACACGAATATCGCCTCCCGCCACCAGGCTGATATCGCGCGCCGCCGCCAGCTGCGCGCCATCGCCCAGCACCACGTCCGTGCTGGCATTGAGCGCAATGTCATTGCCCTCGATCTTGCCGTTGACGGTGACGGGGCTGTGCGCCGTCAAGCTCACGTTGCCGCCATTCGCATGGATATTGCCAGCCGCGATGCCGCCCGTGTTGTCGATGGCGATATTGCCCGCCCCCGTGGTCAGCGTGCCCAAAGTCAAGGTGCCCGGCGCCGAGGTATTGTTCAGCGCGATGCCGCCCCCTGCACTATTGCTGGCAGTAAAACTGCCCACCTCGTTGCCCGTATTGCCCAGCACGATGCCATTTCTCGCCTGCGCCGTCAGGCTGCTGGCGCGCAGCGCACCGACCTGGCCGATGGTGCCGTTCAGTGCGCTCAGCCGCACATCGTTCGCCGCCAGGCTGGCAAAGCGCAAGTCGCCCTGGGCTTGCGTGATGGCCAGCTGGCCCGCCAGCCGGATGGCGCCGGCCGCCTGGCTGAAGCTGTTGGCGACAAGCAAGTTGCCGTTGCCGCTCAGCACGCCGCCACCTTGCGCGTAACGGTCCGCCGACAGGCTGCCGTTCAGCAGCAAGCTGCCACCGTTGATTTCCAGGCCGGCCAGGCCGCTCAGCGCGGAGAGGTCGAGCGCGCTTTCACCGAGGGTCAGGCTGCCGCCCGTCAGCAGCAAGCCCGTTGCGGAAGTCAGGTTTTTCAGAATGGTACTGCCGGCCGCCGCGCTGTAGGTAACGATGCCCTTGCTGCGGGAGAAATCCACTGCCAGCACGTTTGCGCCTTCCGGCACCACGCCGCCGTCCCAGTTGGCTGCATCGCTCCACAAGCCGTTGCCACTACCGATCCAGGTGGACAATTGTTTTTGCGCAATCGTTGCCTGCGTCGTAGCACCCGTCGTCTCCAGCGTGTAGTTGCCCGCATCGGCGCCGGCCAGGTGGAAACCGCTGGCCGTCACCAGCTTGCCCGCGCCCGCATTCTTGTCGGCAAAGCTGCCGCTGCCGCCCACCACGCTGACCACATCCTGGCCCAGCACGCCGTTCACCGACGCGCTGACGGCTGCGCTGCGACTGCCGTCATACACCTTGCCAGCGGCGCTCACGCCTGCCAGGGTCAGCGCGCGCGGCGTGATGGCGAAGGTCGTCGTGCCGCCCAGGCTGATGTCGTACTTGGTCGACCACAGGCCCGTCGCTGCATAGTTGCCCACATTGCGCGCGTTGCTGCCGTAGCCGAGGCTGCCATTCACGCCCGTATCACCGTCGAGCAGCCCCACATAGGCTAGCGACCCGAGGAAGGCGGCCAGCTGGCCATCGTAGACCTTGCCCGCTGCGTTGCCCGCGAGGTTCACTTGCAGCGGCTTCAGGAAAACCTTCAGCATCGGCGTCGTATAGCCTTCGTAGATGCGCCACACGCTGCTGAAATTGTAGTCGTTGAAACTGCCTTGCTGCTTCATCTGCGCCGTGCTGCGGCCGCTGGAGCCACCGCCACCGATTTGCACCAGCGAGGTATCGGCATTGAAAAAGCCATAGCCGAACGGGGAGCCGGCAGACACGCGGCCGGCTACCGCGCCGACTCCCGCGTAGCCGTCGCCGTTCACGGCACCGCTACTGAAGACATGGCTGACGCTGCCCGTACTTTCACCAACCAGTCCGCCCATATTTTCCCAGGCCAACGATGAATCGGCAATGCCTGCCCGGCCCACGGCGCCGCTGGCATACGCATCATTGATGCTGCCGCCGTTCAGGCCCACCAGGCCGCCGATACTGCGCGCGCCACTGACATTGCCGGTGGCATACGATTGGCTCAGCGCGCCCTGGTTGTTGCCCACCAGGCCGCCAATCATTTCACGCGCGCCCGTCACCACGCCGGTGGCGTACGAGGTCGCGATGCTGGCGCCAGACACATTCCATCCCGCCAGGCCGCCGATGGCACCGCCGCCATCGGCATTCACGCCGGTGACCGCGCCGCTGCTGGCGGACAAGGTGATGGCGCCGCCATTGCTGCCCACCAGGCCGCCGACATTGCGCTGGCCGCTGACGGTCATGCTGCTGTTCACGCCATTGACACTGCCGCTGACGACATTACCCGCCAGCGCGCCCACGTTCGCCGTGCCGGTGACGCTGCCGCCGCTCAGGGTCAGGTTGCGCAAGGTGCCGCCCTGTACGGTGCCGAACAGGCCAGCGGCCGAACCGGGGGCCAGGCTGCGGTCGATTTTCAAATTGCTGAGCGTAAATCCTGCACCATCGAACACGCCGGAAAAACCGCTGCCGCTGGTGGCAACCGGCACAAACCCCAGGCCATTGTTCCAGTTTGCGGTGCCGCTGGCATCGATGTTGCCGGCCAGACGATAGCTGTTGCCAAGGCCAAGGCTGGCGATGCCTTGCAAGCCATAGATATCGGCGATCAGATAGGGTGAGGACGTGCCGCCGTCGCCACCGGCCACGCGCAGGAAACTGGCGCCGCTGCCGATGGAAAAGTTTCTGGCGCTAAATCCTGGCAGGCCCGCCGCGTTTTGCACCCAGCTGCCGCCGTCCAGCACAAAGCTGCCGCCCACCGTCACGGCGCCCGTGGCCGTGATGGTGGACCCTGCATTGAGGTGCAGATCTCCTGTCCAGGCGAGCGCACTCGTGATGTGGATGCCGCCTGTATTTGGACCATCGCCGATGCTCAGTTTCGAGGCCGAGATGCCGGCCAACTCGGCTGCCGTCAGGCCCAGGCCGGCATCGGAGTTGCTGCCCAGGTCGATGCTGCGCGAACTGCTCAGGGGCTTGATGATGACATGCGCGCCGCCAGCCGTGCCGCCGACATCGATACCGCCGTCAAGGGTGATATTGTCGGCCTGCAAGGTCACCGTCTGGCCGGCGATGCCGCTGCCGCGGAGCTGCTTGGCACCGCCTGACAGGCTGATACTGCCCAGCGCTTCATTCGCGCGCAAGCTCAGATTGCCATTGCCGGCATTGACCACAGCGGCCCCCGCCACACTGGCACCGGATAGCGAAATATTGCCGCCTTTGCTGGTGATGGGCGCGTACAGGTTGACGTTCGATCCGGGACCAGCTGCAGCGCCGCTGCTGGCGTCGTTCGCCGACAGGCTCACGTTGCCGCCATTGGTGGTGATGGACGCGTACACGTTGATCGTTTCACCGGCCGTCGCGCTCAGGCCGACGCCCGGCTTGAGGATGTCGACGACGGCGCTGAAATTGATACGGTGCTGGGCCTGCAAGATGACATTGCTGCTGGCGGCGGAAATGGTATCGGCGCCGATGCTGGTGCTGCTGGCGGGCAGGCCCTCCATGAACTGGTCGACGTCTTCGAGGCTGCCGCCACTACCCTGCACGACATCGATATCGAATGGGTCCAGCAGCCAGCTACCGCGCTTGCCTCTGCCGGAGCGGGCGCTGGTATCGACGCGGATGCCATCGACCGCCAAGTGATAGCCCGAAGTTTCCACGAAGCCGCCGTCGCCGCCCTGCGCACCACCGCGCGCGGAGAGGCTGCCGTGCACCTGCGCCGACTCGTCACCCCAGGCGATGACCTTGCCACCGTTGCCGCTGTCGATGGCATCGGCATGCACGCTGGCGTCCTTGCCGACCAGCACCTGGCGCGCATTTTGCACGGCCACATTCTTGCCCTGGTAATCGCCGCCCAGCAAGACCGTGCCGCCGCCCGTGGCACCGCTGGCATCGATGCTCGCATTGCCCAGCAAACCTACCTGTTCGCCCAGCACCATGACCTCGCCGCCCTTGCCGGCCGCGCCCGTGGCGCTGGTGACGCTGCCCGCTTCGAGCAAGGCCTTGCCGCTGGCCTTGAGGACGATCTTGCCATGCTCGCCGACGACGGCGCTGTTCGCGTTGAGCACGCCGCGCTGGCTGACCAGCGCGCCGGCCATGCCGATGCTGCCGCCCTGGGCAATGATCTGTCCCAGGTTCAGCGCCTGGTCGTTTGGCGCCGAGACCAGCACGCGCAATTGCGGATTGCCGGGGTCGGCCAGCTGCACGCTGCGCCCGGCGGCCAGGATCACTTCGCCGTTCGGCGCCGTGATGATGCCCGTGTTTTCCACGTTCGGTGCGATCAGCAGCACTTGCCCGCCCTTGCCCGCATTGATCACGCCCGCATTGCTGACGCCGCCGGCCACGCTGCCTGCCGCGAACTGGCGCTTGCCGGCCAGGAAATCGTCATTCGACATGCCCAGGCTGGAGGCCACCAGTGCGTTCACATCCACTTTCGCGCCCTGGCCGAAGACGATGCCGTTCGGGTTAATCAGGAAGACCTTGCCATTCGATTCGAGCGCGCCCAGGATCTTGCTGGGGTCTTGTCCCGTGATGCGATTGAGCACGGCGCTATTGCCGTTTTGCTGGATGAAGCGCGTGATTTCGCCCGCATGGATGGAAAAACTCTGCCAGTTGATGATGGTGTTGGGCGTATTCGTGATCGAGAACACATTGCCCTGCTGGTTGAACGTTGCCTGTCCATTCACCACCTGTGGCAAGACGGGGTTGGCTTGCGCCACGCCGAAACAGCCGGCCAGCAGCAGCGCCAGCGCCGTGCGGCGCAGGGGCGGCGCAAACGGTGACGAAAAGGATGGCGTCAGGATGAAAGCGGAGGCGTGCTGGATGTGATTGTGCATGGTGTTCATCCTGATGCTAGTAGGCCAGGGCGAGGCGGAAATGCAGGCGCTTGGCGCCCCGCTTTCGCGTGTCGCCGCCATTGACGACATGCGCGTAATCGAGTTGCAGATTGGCGTAGCGGCTCAGCAGCAAACGCAGGCCGAGGCCGCCGCTGCTGATGCCTTGCGAAGCGCTTTCGCCGGGCAGCGCATGGTTGCGGCGCAACCAGGCCGTGTCATAGAAAGCCAGCGCGCGGCACTGGTAGCCCAACGCCTGGCCGCACCAGTTCGGCGTATACAGTTCCAGGTTCAGGTTGACGCCCGAATCATTGGCTACCTCGCGCTCGGCAAAGCCGCGCACGGACGCGGCGCCACCGGCGCCGAACTGCTCGCCCGGCACCAGCGCGTCCGGCGTAACTTGCGCGTTGAGCAGCGCGCGCCATTGCCAGTCGTCGGCCAGGACGCGTCCTGTGCTGGCGCTCAGGCGCACGGTATTGTAGGCCGCCTTGGCATGCGCGCGCACGCGGTCGAAATCGGCTTGCGCGCCATGCTTGCCACCGGGAATGTTGTGCGCGAAGGTGAGCGCCACGCTGGTCTCGCCCGTGGGCAAAGTCCAGTTGCCGATGTAGCTGACGCTGAGCGGGTGCACGCTGACGTCGGCGCCCAGTTCCATGCCGAACCATTGCACGCTGTTGCGGTATGCCTTGTAATCGATGCCATACACAAGCTTGGGTTCGAAATCGCCGCTGCGGGCAAAGTTCTGGTTGTAGCGGATGCCGGCCATGCTGCCCTGGCCGCTGACGGCCAGATCGAAAATACCGGCCGAAATGCTGCCCGAATCGACGTTCGAGTAGCTGGCAAAAAAATCCATCGAGTCGCCCAGCGCGTACAGCGGCAAATGGTAGCCGGCGCCATATACACTCACCTTGTCCGGCTTTTCCAGGCTGCTCGTATATTGCAGGCTGGCGACATGATCGCGCCCGAACAGGTTGGCATGCTGCAGCACCACGCCCACATGCGTCTTGCCCGTCTGCGCATTGCCCGTGTTGTCCACGTTGAGCATGGCTTTCCAGGGCTTTTCATCGGCCACCGTGACGATGGCGTCGATGGCGCCTGCCGGCTCGTCGGCCTGCAGGCGCACTTCGATCTTGCGCACCGGGTTTTCATTGGCCAGCTTCAGGCTTTGCGACAGGGTCGGCAAGTTCGGCGTCTCGCCTTCGCGCAAGGCCGGCAAGGCGCGCCGCACATTGGCCTCATCGACATAGGCATTGCCGTTGATGGCAAGCTTGCCCAGTGGCGTTTGCAGCACGCTCAGGCGCACCACGCCACGCTCCAGTTCCTGCTCGGGCACTTGCACCCGCACAGCGCTGTAACCACGCTCGCGGTAAGCCCCCTCCAGCACTTCGACGGCGCGGGCAATGTCGGAAAAATCGCGCTGCGTTCCCACATAGGGTGCCAGCAGGACTTGCATCTGCGCTTGCGTGAGCAGGGTGTTGCCCTGGACGTCGAAGCGGCGGATATCAAAGCGCGGCACACCGTCCTCCTGCACGGCAGGAGCAGCATCATCCATAGGAACGGCAGCGGCAGCGTCGGCGGCGCCGACGGCGAACAGCAGCGCGGAACCCGCTAGCAGGTGCACCAAACGATATCTCATGTGTAGGATTTCTTGTGTAACCGGACAAGCGCGCGGCCCGCAGGCGCCAGCGTATCCGGCAATGGATTGAAGGCAAATTTTAGACGGCTTTTAGTTTCCAGTCAGAAATTTCTAATATTTCTCGCTGAATTTCATCGCAGTGCAGCAAACAGTGTGCCACCATGCTGAAAAATGCCGCCGTTGCGTGCATTTCCCGCCACGACGTCAGGCTTACTTGGTATGCAATACGGTCACGCCATCCCAGTCGGCGGGCGGCGGCATGCTGCGATAGCGCTCCAGGCGTGCCGCGTACAGGTGGTACAGGCTGTCGCCGGGAAAGTCCGCCTGCAAGCGTGCCAGCTGCGCGCCAGCGGCCGCCCAGTCGCGCGCGCGCAGCCATGCCAGCACTGCATGCCAGCGCTCCAGCTGCGCCAGCTCGGCGGCTGAGGCGTCGGCCAGCAGGCAGCGCGGCTCGAAGATGGCCACCGCTTCCTGCTTGCCCAGCACGCGTATGCGATCGAGTTCGCGGTACAGGAAGTCCGGCGCCGCGGCGCGCGTGGCTTCGCCCACGACGATGCCCACGCCATACAGCTTGCTGGCGCCTTCCAGGCGCGCGGCCAGGTTGACGCTGTCGCCCATCACAGTATAGGCGCGGCGGATGCGCGAGCCCATGTCACCCACATGCATGGCACCCGTATTGATGCCAATGCCGATGCACAGCGCCGGCCAGCCGCGCGCGGCAAACTCGCCATTCAGCTGCGCTGCGCTGCGCTGCATCAGCAGGGCGCTGGCCACGGCCCGGCGGGCGTGGTCGGCAAAGGCGACGGGCGCGCCCCAGAACGCCATCACGGCGTCGCCGATGTATTTATCCAGGGTGCCGCCATGGCTGTCGCGGATATCTTCCGACATGGCCGTCAGGTACAGATTGATGTATTCGCGCAGCGCGGCCGGTGCCAGCTGCTCGGAAATGGCCGTGAAACCACGCACGTCGGCAAACAGCACCGTCAGTTCGCGGTTCTCGCCCTCCATGGTGTAGCGTTGCGGATCGTCGGCCATCTCGGCCACCAGCTCGGGCGCCACATATTCGCCGAAGCGCGCCACCAGCGCGCGTCCCTTGCGCACTTCGAAAAAGTAACCCCAGGCCAGGTTGGCGATGAACAGCGCAACAATCAGCAGTAGCTGCACGGCCCCGCCCAGCACCAGATCGTGCACGGTGTACAGGACCAGGTTGATGGCGATAGTCAAGGCCATCGCGCCCAGGGTAGCCAGCATGACGCCGGCCGGCGGCAGCACGGCCAGGGCACCCGCCAGCAGCACGCCAAACAACACGATCTGCACCAGTTCGAACGCCAGCGCATAGTCGGGCCGCGCCTTGAAGCGCCCGTCGAGCATGGACTTGATCAGGTTGGCGTGCACCTCCACTCCCGGATACTCGGCGCTCACGGGCGTGGCGCGAATATCGTTCAAACCGGGCGCCGTGGTACCCACCAGCACGATCGCGCCCTTCAGCAGCGCAGGCGCAACGCTGCCGGCCAGCACATCGGATGCCGACACATAGCGGAAGGCGCCGCCAGCGGGGCCGCCCGCGCCGCGGTACTGCACCGTCGTCGTCAAGGCCTCGCCCACGGGGATCGCCAGCGCGCCGCGCGGCGTGAAAAGCATGATGTGTTCGAGGCCGCCGCTGGCCAGCTCGCGCGCCGACAGGGTATCGGCTGTGCCCGTGAAACGGGGGGCGATGGCGCGCGCCTGCAGGTAGACGGCCACGGTGGCCAGCGACAGCGACGGATAATAGCCGTCGCCGATGCGCTGTAACAGGGTCGAGGAACGCACGATGCCATCGGCATCGGTCAGCGCAGTGAAGATGCCGGCGCCTTGCGCGGCCGCCTGCAAGGGCGCGATATTGGCTTCGTAGCCGCGCGCCACGTAGGCCGTGACGCTGCGCCCGTTCAAATCGGCGACGGTGAAGGCGGGCCTGGGCAGCACGCCCTTCCTTTGCTGCTCCGAGACGCTGTAGCCCAGCACCACGGGCTGGCCGCGCATGGCCTCGGCAAACAGGCCGTCGTAGTCCATGGCGGGGCGCAGTTTTTCCAGCTGCGCCGGCAAGCCCGCCACGCCCGCCAGTTCGCCGCGTGCCAGTCCTTGCAGCACGGCGTAGCCGGAACTGGTGTCGGCTTCGGGAAACGAGATATCGAAGCCCAGCGCGGCCACGCCATACTTGCCCGTCAACTGGCGCACCAGCTTCGCCTGGATGTCGCGGCCCCAGGGAAAACGGCCTACGCGGGCCAGGCTTTGTTCATCGATGTCGACGATGACGATGCGGCGGTCCAGCTGCGGCGTTTCGGCACGCATGCGCCAGTCGCCCAGCATGGCGTCAAGCCGCGCGATAGTGTCGTTGCCAGCCAGGCACAGGATGGCGGCCGCCACGCTCAAGAACACACCCAGCAAAAAACGCCCGCCATGCTTGCGCAAGGCCAGCGCCAGCGCGCCGCGCCATGCCCGCGTCACGGCGTGTAACCCGGAATGGCCGCCTCGTCGACGGCATCGATCTGGCTCGGATGCAAATGCTTTTCAGCGAAGGTCAAATAGACTTTGCTGCGGATGAAAACGTCGAACAGTTCCGGGTCGATATGCCCGTTCAGGCTGAAGTTGCCGAGGATGCGCAAGGATTCGGACAGCGACTTGCCCTTTTTATACGGCCGGTCACGCGCCGTCAGGGCCTCGAAAATGTCGGCAATCGCCATCAGCCGCGCCGGCACCGACATCTGCTCTTTCGTCAGTCCGCGCGGATAGCCGTTGCCATCCATGCGCTCATGGTGGCCGCCCGCGTATTCGGGCACCTTCTGCAGGTGCTTGGGCCACGGCAGCGCTTCGAGCATGCGGATCGAGACGCTGATATGGTTGTTGACAATAGCCCGCTCGGCCGCCGTCAGGGTGCCGGCGCGGATGGTCAGGTTTTCCGTCTCGTCGGCGTCGAGAAAATCGCGCAGTTCGCCATCGGCCGCGCGCCAGCGGCGCCCGGCGATCTGCCGCACTCTTTCCTGGTCGGCCGGCGCCATGCTCTCGCCGCCGATGTTCGCCATGCGGATGAAGTCGCGCTCTTCGCGCAGGGCCGCCTGCTCCAGTTCCAGCGCGCGGCCGATGGCGTCCGCCTGCTGCGGCTGCGCCGCCTGCTGGCGCAGGGCCGCGATCTCGGCGTCACGCAGCAGCACTTCATAGCGCGTGTCGATCAGCGCGATGCGGTCAAAAATGGTTTCCAGCTTGGTGGCCTTGTCGACCACGTGCACGGGCGTGGTGATCTTGCCGCAATCGTGCAGCAGGCCTGCCAGCCACAGCTGCTTGCGCTCGTTGTCGCTGAGCCGGAAATCGGCCAGCGGACCACTCTCGGTCGCATGTGCGGCGTCGGCCAGCAGCATCGTCAGCTCGGGCACGAACTGGCAATGGCGCCCCGTGTAGGGCGACTTTTCATCGATGCCGATATTGATCAGGGTAACGAGCGATTCCAGCAGTTCTTCCAGCTGCGAAATGAGCAGCTGGTTCGTCAGCGCCACGCCCGCCTGCGCGGCCAGCGCCTCGATGAAGCGCTGGTCGGTGGAGGAAAAGGCGCGCACCTGGCCAGTTTGCCCATCCTTGGCATTCACCAATTGCAGCACGCCGATCAGATCGCCCTCGTGGTCGCTCATGGGCACCGTCAGGATCGATTGCGTGTGGTAGCCATGGTGACGGTCAAAGTCGCGCATGCCGGAAAAATTGAAGGCTTCGTCGCGATAGACGTCGGCGATATTCACGCTGCGGCGCATGTTCGCCGCATATGCGGCCACCGATGCCAGGTTGGGCTGGCCCGTGCCATCGAACAGCGGCACGCCCGGCAAGCCCATGTCACCCCCCTGCTCGATGCCCAGGCTATCGTTGACGCTGATGTCGAACGCCAGCTGGCGGCCATCGGCCATGGGGCGGTACAGGGTGGCGCCATCGGCGCCGCTCATGCTTTTTGCCAGCAGCACGATGCGCTGCAACAGCGCGCCGATATCGTGGCCCTCACCGCCCAGGCCGTGGCCGAGCGCGACACTGAGTTCGGTCAATTGCTCCAGCCTGTGGGCGATTTTCTCAGGGTGCAACTGAGGCATTTTGATGACAATCAGGTAATGGGCAAGCAAAAAAGGGGAAGTCGGCAAGCGCCAGTGTAACTGGCCACTCACCGCACTGTACATTACTTAGTTACATCAAAATGAAAAAACTTTCCGTATCGCAACACACATAAATGTTGCCGCCAATTTCATTAATTAGAATAGAATCAACAATAATTACACCGTAACAAGGTACTGAATGAAATTCACGTTCAGGGGCGTGCGCGGCTCCATCCCCTCCCCCGGCCCGCGCACGGCGCGCTATGGCGGCAACACCACGTGCATCGAAGTACGCACCGACAACGACAGTCTGATCATTCTCGATGCGGGCAGCGGCATCTTCTCGCTGGCGCAGCAACTGCCGCCCGGCTTGCCCGTCGACGCGCACGTCTTCATCACGCACAGCCACTGGGACCACATCCACGGCCTGCCCATGTTCTCGCCCCTGTTCGTGGCCGGCAACCGCATGCGCCTGCACGGCGCGCACGATGCCGTCGCCGGACGGGGGATCGAGCACGTGATGGCGGTGCAGCTGCAAGACAGCTACTTTCCCGTCAGCGAAGCGGCCATGGCGGCCAGCATCGAGTACCGAACCCTGGCGCCCGGCGAAACCGTCGAGGTGGGAGGTGCATGCGTGCGCGGCGCGGAGATGAACCACCCGGTGGTCAACCTGGGCTACCGCATCGACTGCGGGGGCGCCTCGCTGTTTTTCAGCGGCGACCATGAACCGTTCTACAACCTGCATCCGCCCGGCCATGCCGACCACGCGGCCTGCGCGGAGCGCAATGTGCAGCGCCAGGCCGGCATCGACGCCATGGTCGCCGGCGTCGATGCGCTGATCATGGACTGTTCTTACACGCGCGAGGAATACCCGGGCAAGCAGGGCTGGGGCCACGGCACCTTCGACGCCGCCTTCGACCTGGCCCTGCGCTGCGGCGCGCGGCGCCTGTACTGCACCCACCACGAGCCGACGCGCAGCGACGAACAACTCGAGGCCGTGTTTGCCGACGTGATGGGCCGCTACAGCAGCCGCCTCCATGGCCTGCAGGTGTTCCTTGCCTGCGAAGGACTCACGGTGGAACTGGCCGGCACATGAAAAAAGGGAGCCGCAATGAACTGACCCCGTAAAGTTGGACGGTTAAGTTTGTTAGGTAGCCAAGGGCTGGGTTCTGTATTGCACAGGACTCAGACCTTTTAGTTTCATCTTGATGCGGTCGTGATTGTAATA
>NZ_JBNYXS010000032.1:0-53264 GCF_051380775.1 Janthinobacterium pasteuri
GTTTTCCACTGGGCTGGCTGCATGGAAGACTCCCGTTTGTCTGCTATGTACCGTCAGACAGCAGGTCCCCAGGAAAATTCTCGGAATTCCCCTACTTATCGGGGACAGAGCCTTTTTATTCCTATCCCGTGCATAACGGCAGCGGCATTGGCCTGGCACTGTGCCGGCAGATCGTCACCGCCTGGCAAGCGCATCCGCAGCGTATCGCGCGAGCATGCGTATGCGATCTTCATCCTGGAATTTCCCCAGCTCCTGCCTGCCCGCTTCCAACCCTCTTCTCGCGCAAGGTGACGCATGCAACTGCCCGTCTACACCCATCCGACCCTGAGCGTATTGATCGACGACAGCGATTCCTTCCTGAAAAGCCTGGCGTTCCAGCTCGATCCCGGCCTGGCGCGCAAGACTTTCCACGACACCAGCAGCGTGCTGCACTGGCTGCGCCACAGCACGCCACTGGGCGAGATGCCACTGCACGTCAATTTCGACACGCAAAACCTGCCGCCCGACCAGTGCAACGTGGCGCTCGATCTCGAACGCATCTGGCGCATCAGCGCCCAGGCACAGCGCTTTGCCGTGCCCTCCGTGCTGGTGGTCGATTATTCGATGCCGCAAATGAATGGCCTGGAATTCTGCCAGCGCCATGGCTTCGTCGAGTTTTACATCTTTCCCAATCCCAGCGGCATCCTGTTCTTCACGCGCGATGGCCACGCCAAGTTGATGATCATCGAGACGGAACGCAGCTTGCACACACAGTACGAAATGGCGCGCGACAGCGACGCGCCGGCGTCCTTGCTGCTGGCCCTGCTGGAAATGCGTGTGATCCCGTATTTTTCGGACGCCGACAGCGACGGCATGTATGCGGCGCACATCGGCGAAAACTGGTTCCGCTACTGCGCCGCGCCCACCATCTGCCTGGGCCGCGTGACGTACTTCTGGGCCCTGTTCGACGTGCCGCCGCACCAGCTGGGCAAGCCGGTCACGTCCTACGCGCAATTTCTGCGCGCCCAGGCGGGCGAGAGCGTGGGCGCTTAGCTCTCGCGCAGCGTTTGCAGCGGCGGATGTTTCAAGACATTGCGCAAGCCCAGCCAGCCGCCGGCGATCGCGCACAGGGCGCCGGCCAGTAAACCAAAGGCCCACACGCCCGGCGCGAAGCTCCAGGCGAACTTGAACTGGTAAGTGGCCAGGGCCCAGCCCATGGCGGCCGCGCCCGTGGCCGCCAGCAAGCCGGCCAGCGCGCCCACCAGCGAAAACTCGATCAGCTGCGCCTGCGCCAGCTGGCGCCGCGTGGCGCCCAGCGCGCGCAGCAGGCCCGCTTCGCGCGTGCGCTCGTCCTGCGAACCCATCAATGCTGCATACAGCACCAGCAAGCCCGAGGCCAAAGTAAACGCGAACAGGAATTCGACGGCCGTGACCACCTGGTCCAGCACGCCCTGGATTTGCTTGAGCACGCCGCCCACGTCCACCACCGTCAGGTTCGGGTAATCGCGCAGCAAGGCGTTGCCCAGATCCGCCTGCGAGGGAGGCAAGTGAAATGCCGTGATCCACGTCTGCGGCGTATCCGCCATGGCGGCCGGGTTGATGATGACAAAGAAATTGACGCGCATCGAGCCCCATTCCAGCTTGCGCAGGCTGGTGATCGCCGCTTCCACGGGCTGGCCGGCGATGTCGAAGCGCAGCTTGTCGCCCAGTTTCAGCTTCAGGGTCTTGGCAATGCCCTCTTCCACCGACGCTTCTGCCGGCGCTCCGGGCGCATTGCTGAACCACTTTCCGGCCACGAGCTTGTTTTCTTCCTGCATGGTGGCCATCGTCGACAGGTTGAATTCGCGGTCGGCCAGGCCCTTGGCGCGGTCATCCTCGTAAGTTGCTTCCGTGATGGTGTTGCCATTCACGGCCACCAGGCGCCCCCGTATCATCGGATACAAAGGCGCGTTGGCCACGCCGGCTTGCGCCAGGCGCGCGGCAATCGGGTCTTTCTGTTCCGGCAGGATATTGATCATGAAGCGGTTCGGCGCGTCCGGCGGCGTGGCATTGCGCCAGGCCACCATCAGGTCGCCGCGCACTACGGTCAGCAGCAGCAAGGCCATCAGACCCAGGGCCAGCGACACCACCTGGATGACGGTGGCGCCCGGACGGCGCTGCAGGGACGTGACGGCGAAGCGCCAGCCCTGGTGATTGAATGCGCCACGAAGCGATTTGAGCGACTTGATGCCCAGCCAGCCGGCCAGGCCGAACAGGGCAAAGCCGCCCAGGAAACCGGCCGCCGTCAGCAGCGCCAGTTTCACGTCGCCCGCCTGCCACAAGAGCAGCACGACGAAGGCGACGATGCCCAGGCCATAGGTCGCCAGGGCCAGCGCCTGCGGCGGCTCCTGCTCGCGGCGTATCACGCGGTTATGCGGAACATTGCGCAACTGCAAAATTGGCGGCAGGGCAAAGCCCAGCAACAACAGCATGCCGGTGGCCACGCCTTGCAATGCGGGCAGCATGGAGACGGGCGGCAAGTCGCTCTGCACCAGCTTGCCCAACAGCTCCAGCAGCACCAGGTGACCACCGAAGCCCACCATCACGCCGACCACACTGCCGGCCAGGCCGACGTGCAGGAATTCGATCACATACATGGCCGTGACCTGGTTTTGCGTCAAGCCCAGGCAGCGCAGCATGGCGCAGGCATCCAGGTGGCGCAGCATGAAGCGGCGCGCTGCCATGGCCACGGCGACGGCCGCCAGCATGGCCGACAGCAAGCCGACCAGCGACAGGAAACGGTCGGCGCGGTCCAGCGTCGATTGCATCTGCGGGCTGCCCGATTCCAGCGATTCGATGCGCACGCCCTTGATGGCCTGCGTCTTGATCTGGCTTTCCAGCCAGGCTTGATATTGCGCAAGCTCCGCCGCCTTGGCCGGCGGCGCCGACAGCAGCAAGCGGTAAGACACGCGCGATCCGTTCTGCACCAGCGCCGTGGCGGCCAGGTCGGACAGGGGCAGCATCACGCGCGGGGCGAAATTCAAAAAGGAGGCGCCCCGGTCCGGTTCGCTGGCGATCAGTTGCGTGACGGTAAAGGCCTTGTCGCCCAGTGTCAAAGTGTCGCCCAGTTTCGCGTTCAGGCTGGACAGGATCGCCGCATCGACCCACAGGGTGCCGGGCGCTGGCACCTGATCGGTGGGCCGCCCCACGGCATCCTGCGCTTCGCTCGGTTGGGTGGTGATTTTCAGCTTGCCCCGCTGCGGGTAGCCGGGCGAGACAGCCTTGATGGACGCCAGTTGCGACAGCGACTGCTCGCCCTCGCCCGCCTGCGCCATGCTGGGAAAGGTCACCGTGTCGGCCAAAGTAAAACCGTGCTTGACGGCTTCGGCGCGCCAGACGGGATTGACAGGCTGGTCAGCGCTGATGACCAGGTCGGCCCCCAGCAACTGGTGCGCGTCGCGATTCAGGCCGGCGCGCAGGCGGTCGACGAAGAAGCCCACGGCCGACAGGGCCGCCACGGCCACGATCAGCGCGACGAGCAGAAAACGCAATTGCCCGGCGCGCCAGTCGCGGCCGGTCATTTTCAGGGAGAGGCGGAGCATGGGCGGCGGGTCTTTATGAACGTTTATTTACTGCGCCGCACCGTGGGCAGCGGCGTGCCGGGCAAAATACGCATCGACGGTAGCGAGGAAGGCATCTTTCTGCGCCTGCGGCAGGAAGGCGGCGATGAAACCGTTGCGCGCCAGGCGTTGCGCGTGGGACAGGCCCAGCGGCAAGGCATCGAAAATGGCATCGAAATTATCGTTCATGTAGCCGCCGAAATACGCGGGATCGTCCGAGTTGACCGTCACCAGCAGGCCCGCATCGAGCAGTTGCACCAGGTTATGGTCATGCATCTGGTCAAACACGCGCAGTTTGGTATTCGACAAGGGGCACACGGTCAGCGCGATTTGTTCGCGCGCCAGGCGGGCTGTCAGTTCCGCGTCTTCCAGGCAGCGCACGCCATGGTCGATGCGTTCGACTTGCAAATCGTCGAGCGCCGTGCGGATGTAGGCTGGCGGGCCTTCTTCGCCGGCGTGGGCCACCAGGTGCAGGCCCAGCTCGCGGCAACGGGCAAACACACGCGAGAATTTCTCGGGCGGGTTGCCCACTTCCGAGGAATCGAGGCCGATGCCGATGAATTTGTCGCGGTGCGGCAAGGCGTCTGCCAGGGTGTCGAAGGCTTCTTCCTCGCTCAGGTGGCGCAGGAAACACAGGATCAGGGCCGCGCTGACAGGGCTGTCCTGGCAGGCGCGGTGAATGCCATTAATAACATCCGCCATCGCCACACCGCGCGCCGTGTGCGTTTGCGGGTCGAAGAAAATTTCCGTGTGCAAGACGTTATCGGCTTCGGCACGCTGCAGATAGGCTTGCGTCATGTCATAGAAATCCTGCTCTTTCAAGAGCACGCTTGCGCCAGCGTAATAAATGTCGAGAAAGGACTGCAAATCCGTAAAAGCATAGGCGCTGCGCAAGTGTTCCACCGATTCATAGCCCAGCGGCACGCCATTGCGCTCGGCCAGTGCGAAAATCAGTTCTGGCTCCAGCGAACCTTCGATATGGATATGCAGTTCGGCCTTCGGCATGCCGCGGACGATCGCGCGCAATTGGGGGTTCATCATGGGTATTCCTTATAAGGTGACGATAAAAGTGCTGGCACGCGCACGCGCGGCGCGCAGCGCCATCAGACATGCAGGCATCTTAGCGCAAGATGGCCGGCCTCACCGGCGCTGGCCGCCATGGCACTGGCGCCGGCGGCTGCATGGCCGGCACCGGCACGCGCTGGCGAATTGTCGTATGATGGTTTAAAAGGTACAAAAAAGTTCATTGAAATCGCTGAAAAATTTGATAATTTATCCAATTAAATCAACAATTTACAAACAAGTATTAAGGATATGCTGACATATCTTTTGACTTCCTGATCCTTTAGAGCAATAATTAATTTCATGGGGTAAAGGTAGGTGCAACAAGCGCTATCAACAGTGAAAAAAAGCCGGCTGGCCACGTCAGCGCACGGCATCAAGCGCCAGTTTTTTGGTCCGGGCAATCCGGACTCGCAAAGACAGCCGGGCTTGAAACAACAATAAAAATCGGTACGGGGTACAGGAAAAGTTCAGACGGCAAGCCCAGGCGAGTGCCAGGCGGGCGGCCATGGTGACTGGCAGTTCAGGTTTACATTAAAGGACATTGACATGACCATTTTTGATAACTATGCAGCACGCTACGAGCGCACCCGCGAAGAGGAAATGTCGCTCACCGAATACCTGGCCCTGTGCAAGAAGGACAAGCTGACCTACGCCAGCGCGCCCGAACGCATGCTGGCCGCCATCGGCGAACCGCAACTGGTCGACACGCGCAACGACACGCGTTTGTCGCGCATCTTCGCCAACAAGGTGATCAAGATCTACCCCGCCTTCCGCGAGTTCTACGGCACCGAGGAAGTCATCGAGCAAGTCGTCTCGTATTTCCGCCACGCGGCGCAGGGCCTGGAAGAACGCAAGCAGATCCTGTATCTGCTGGGGCCGGTCGGCGGCGGCAAGTCGTCCATCGCGGAAAAACTCAAGTCGCTGATGGAACACGTGCCCTTCTATTGCCTGAAAGGCTCACCCGTCAACGAATCGCCGCTGGGCCTGTTCAACGAGGAAGAGGACGGCACCATCCTGGAAGAGGATTACGGCATCCCGCGCCGCTACCTGCGCAACATCCCCAGCCCGTGGGCCGTCAAGCGCCTGCATGAATTCAACGGCGACATCAACCAGTTCCGCGTCGTCAAGCGCTACCCGTCCGTGCTGAAGCAGATCGCCATCTCGAAAACGGAGCCGGGCGACGAGAACAACCAGGATATTTCCTCGCTGGTGGGCAAGGTCGACATCCGCAAGCTGGAAGACTACGCGCAGGACGACCCGGACGCCTACAGCTATTCGGGCGGCCTGTGCCTGGCCAACCAGGGCTTGATGGAATTCGTGGAAATGTTCAAGGCACCGATCAAGGTGCTGCATCCGCTGCTGACGGCCACGCAGGAAGGCAATTACAAGGGCACGGAAGGTTTTGGCGCGATTCCGTTCGACGGCATCATCCTGGCCCACTCGAACGAGTCGGAATGGAAGACCTTTAAAAACAACCGCAACAACGAGGCTTTCCTTGACCGTATCTATATCGTCAAGGTGCCGTACTGCCTGCGCGTGACCGATGAAATCAAGATCTACGACAAGCTGGTGGCCAATTCCTCGCTGGTCAAGGCCCCGTGTGCGCCCGGCACCCTGCGCATGATGGCGCAGTTCGCCATCCTGTCGCGCCTGAAAGACCCGGAAAACTCCAGCATTTTCTCGAAGATGCTCGTCTACGATGGCGAAAACCTCAAGGATACGGACCCGAAAGCGAAGTCCATGCACGAATACGTGGATTACGCGGGCGTGGACGAGGGCATGAACGGCCTGTCGACGCGCTTTGCCTTCAAGATCCTGTCGAAAGTGTTCAACTTTGACAATTCCGAAGTGGCAGCCAATCCCGTGCACTTATTATATGTACTGGAACAGCAGGTCGAGCGCGAGCAGTTCGCGCCGGAACTCGAACAGCGCTACTTCTCCTATATTAAAGAGCACCTGGCGCAGCGCTATGTGGAATTCATCGGCAAGGAGATCCAGACGGCTTACCTGGAAAGCTATTCGGAATACGGCCAGAACATTTTCGACCGCTATGTGACGTTTGCCGATTTCTGGATACAGGACCAGGAATACCGCGATCCGGACACGGGCGAAAGCTTCGACCGCGAATCGCTGAACAATGAACTCGAGAAGATCGAGAAGCCGGCGGGCATTTCCAATCCGAAGGATTTCCGCAATGAAATCGTGAACTTCGGGCTGCGCGCGCGGGCCTCGAACGGCGGCAAAAATCCCGCCTGGACCAGTTATGAAAAATTCCGCACCGTGATCGAAAAGAAAATGTTCTCGAATACGGAAGAATTGCTGCCCGTGATTTCCTTCAATGCCAAGGCCAGCGCCGACGATGCCAACAAGCACGCCGACTTCGTGGCCCGCATGGTGGAAAAAGGCTATACGGCCAAGCAGGTACGCCTGTTATGCGAATGGTACTTGCGCGTACGCAAGTCATCCTAGCGCGGACAGCGGAGGCGCGCTCCCGCCCGGCGACTGGCGGGGGCGCGCAAGACGAGAGGCAAGGAGGCACCCTTTGACATACCTCATCGACAGGCGCTTGCAAAGCAAGAACAAGTCCGCCGTCAACCGCGAGCGTTTCCTGCGGCGTTACAAGGGCCAGATCAAGGATGCCGTGGGGCGCGCCATCAAGGGGCGCTCGATCACGGACGTTGAAAATGGCGAAAAGGTCAGCATCCCCGTCAAGGACGTGGGCGAACCGTCGTTCGGCCACGCGCATGGGGGCGTATGGGAAGTGGTCAATCCCGGCAACAAGGAATACCTGAAGGGCGACCAGATCGCCAGGCCGAAAGGCGGCGGTGGCGGCGGGCGGGGCAAGGCCGGCAATAGCGACGAGACGACGGAAGACGACTTCATCTTCGAATTGTCGCGCGAAGAATTCATGAATTATTTCTTCGAGGACTTGGAATTGCCGCACATGGTAAAAACCCAGCTGACGGCCACCACGGAATTCAAGAACCAGCGCGCCGGCTACAATATGTCGGGCACGCCATCGAACATCCATGTGCTGCGTTCCCTGCGCGGCGCACTGGGCCGGCGCATCGCCATCGGCGGCGGCGCCCGCAAGCAATTGGCGCAGGCCGAGGAAGACCTGGCGGCCCTGCTGCACGAAGGCGTGCCCGAGGATGACATACTGGTGCAGGAACTGCGCCGCCAGATCCACCACATCCACACGCGCTTGCTGGCGATTCCCTTCATCGACCCGTTCGACTTGCGCTACAGCAATCGCATCAAGGTGCCCAAGCCGATGACGCAGGCAGTGATGTTCTGCATCATGGACGTCTCCGGTTCCATGGACGAATCACGCAAGGACACGGCCAAGCGCTTCTTCATCCTCCTGTATCTGTTCCTCAAGCGCGCCTACGACAAGATCGAGGTCGTCTTCATCCGCCACCATACGGCAGCGGCGGAAGTGGACGAGCATGAATTCTTCAATTCGCGCGAGTCCGGCGGCACCGTGGTGTCTTCCGCCCTGCACTTGCTCAATACCATCATCGACGAGCGCTATGGCGCGGGGCAATGGAACAGCTATGTGGCACAGGCGTCCGACGGCGACAACTGGGACAACGATTCCGTGCTGTGCCGCCAGTTGCTGATCAACACCATCATGCCCAAGGTGCAGTACTACACGTATGTCGAGATCACCGATGGCCCGCAGCAAAACCTGTGGGAGCAATATGCGGGCGTGCTCGACCATCATGCCCATTTCGCCATGCAAAAGATCGTCACACCGGCCGATATCTACCCGGTCTTCCGCGAACTGTTCAAGAAACAGGTGAAATGATGAGTGCAGCCTTTGACCGCGCCAGCAACACCCCGGGCGAACCGTTCGTGCGCCTGCGCCACCCGAACGCCCTGCCCGAGCAATCGGAATGGACGTTCGAGCTGATCGAGCAAATCCACGAGGAAATCCGCCGCGTGGCGAAACAGTTCGGCCTCGATACCTATCCGAACCAGCTGGAAATCATCACGGCCGAGCAGATGATGGATGCCTACACCTCGGTCGGCATGCCCGTCTCCTACAACCACTGGTCGTTCGGCAAGCATTTTCTTTCCACAGAAAAAAGCTACAAGCGCGGGCAGATGGGCCTGGCCTACGAGATTGTCATCAACTCGAACCCGTGCATCGCCTATTTAATGGAGGAAAACAGCCTGACCATGCAGTCGCTGGTGATCGCGCATGCGGCCTATGGCCACAACTCCTTCTTCAAGGGCAACTATCTGTTCCGCGCCTGGACGGATGCCGATGCCATCATCGACTATATGGTGTTTGCCAAGAATTACATTGCCGAATGCGAGCAGCGCCATGGCGTCGATGCGGTGGAATTGCTGCTCGACTCTTGCCACGCCATCCAGAACTATGGCGTGGACCGCTACAAGCGCCCGGCGAAACTGTCGATGGAGAAGGAATATGCGCGCCAGAAAGAGCGTGAAGCGTATGTACAGTCGCAGATCAACCAGCTGTGGCGCACCCTTCCCCGGCGTGAAGATGATGAGGACGAGGAAGATCAGCGCAAGGCAGCCCCCCGCTTTCCGCCCGAACCCGAGGAAAACCTGCTGTACTTTATAGAGAAGTACGCGCCGCTGCTGGAGCCATGGCAGCGCGAGATGGTGCGCATCGTGCGCAAGATTTCCCAGTATTTCTATCCGCAGCGGCAAACCCAGGTGATGAACGAGGGTTGGGCTACCTTCTGGCACTACACGATATTGAACCAGTTATATGACGAAGGCGTGGTGGGCGACGGCTTCATGATGGAATTTCTGAAAAGCCATACCAACGTGGTCTATCAGCCGCCCATCGACAGCCCCTATTACAGCGGCATCAACCCGTATGCGCTGGGTTTTGCCATGATGAGCGACATCCGCCGCATCTGCGAGCATCCGACCGACGAAGACCGCGCCTGGTTCCCCGACATCGCCGGCAGCGACTGGCGCAAGAGCCTGGACTTTGCCATGCGCAATTTCAAGGATGAAAGCTTCATCGCCCAGTATCTGTCGCCGCGGCTGATCCGCGAATTCCATTTCTTTGCCGTGCTCGACGACGACAAGAATGAAAAACTCGCCATTTCCGCCATCCACGACGATGCCGGCTACCGCTACGTGCGCCAGCAGCTGGCCGAACAATACAACCTTGGCAACCGCGAGCCGAATATCCAGGTCTGGTCCGTCAATACGCGCGACGACCGCGCATTGACCCTGCGCCACACGCAATTCCTGCGCCGCCCGCTGAACCAGCAGGCGGTCGAAGTGCTCAAGCACGTGGCACGGCTGTGGGGCTTCGATGTGCACCTCGATACGGTCGATCCGCAAGGCCTCGTCCTCGGCACCTTGAATTGCCGGCGCGAGAAGCGCAACCGGCGCGACGATGCGCCGGCACGGCCATAAGTGATATTATTGACAATTATTTTGGCAAGAATATAAGCGCTTCCTATACCACCATAGGAATTCCGTATGGCCTGGCGACGTCGAAATCGCCGCCAGGAGCGTCTTTTTTGACCTGGGTGAAGTTCCTTTCGCACCCGATTGGTGCGCGCACATGGCTAAGTGGTCTGGTTCCGAGGTAAAACATTCCTTAAAGGAAATATTTTTCTCCAAATTTAGCGGTTTCTATATTGAATATCACGAAATATAATTCCGTCATATCGGCACATCGAAGAACTTAGCAGTGGTAGCCCAAAACGGCTGTAAAAAACCGATAAGACCGCCTTTTTTTATGTCCGAAAGCGTGCAAAGATGACATAAGCAAGTACGTTTTCAGGGCGCAAAAGCGCCAAAAATTTAACCGGTTTTAGGCGTTAAAAATCTGTGTAAAATAAAGAATTCGTATGTATAATTCGGCGACGTCCCGGATACGGCTGGAGCTTTGTGTCGTCATTTTGGGGTTCAGTTGCAAGACAAGAGATGGTATTTGGAGAAAGCAGGCATGAATTTTTCGAACGAGAAAAGTCCCAAGAACTACACAGGCATCACTGTCGTTGTCCTGCTGCACGTTCTCGCGGCTTACGGGATCGCGACGGGCTTGGGCAAGCGGTTAGTTACCAAAATGATGGAACCGGTTGAAACCAAGATTATCGAGGAAGTCAAACCGCCTCCACCGAAGGACCTTCCACCGCCACCACCGCCGCCAGAAATGAAAGCGCCACCGCCGCCATTCATTCCGCCAGTCGAGGTGAACGTGCAGCAGCCGCCACCACAACAGAACGTGATTGCAAATGCGACTGCTGTGAAGCCAGCCACGAATGTATTGGCACCGCCAGCGGCGCCTGCACAGCCTGCGCCAACTCCTGGACCAGCCAAATCGGTGCGTACACCGGCCGTGGTTGACTTCAGTGTCTGCGAAAAACCGGTTTATCCAAAGTCGTCGCAGCGCAATGAGGAAACCGGTGTGGTGACACTGTCGTTCCTGATCGGTGTAGACGGCAAGGTCGCTGATTCGAAGATCGTGAAGTCCAGCGGCTTCAGAGACCTGGATAAGGCCGCGCAGCAAGGTATCGGCCGCTGCACATTCAAGCCGGCAACAGTTGACGGCAAGCCGGAACAAGGCTGGCAGCAAATGCAATACGTTTGGTCGCTGGATTAAACCCCGAGACAGTTATCCCCTGTCTCACACTATGATTTCGTTGTCATTACGTTCAGCGATCTGTTATTTTTAATTTTGGAGGAAGCATGTTTAAGAATACCCGTTTGTCCGCATTTTTTGCCGCGGTTCTGTTGTCCGTTACCGCTACTACCGCTCTGGTAGCAGCTCCGGCATTCGCTGACGCGCCAGCATCGGCTGCCGCTTCGGCTCCTGCGGCAGACGCTGCTCCAGCACCAGTTGCCGCAGATGCCGCCGCTCCAGCAGCCGCTCCAGCCGCTGACGCAGCAGCTCCAGCCAAAACCGAAGAAGTGCACAACCCGTTCGGCCTGTCCGCAGTATGGGACGGCGGTTTCGTGCCACGCGCTACCCTGATCATCCTGTCCATCATGTCGATCGGCAGCTGGTACATCATCATCACCAAACTGCTGGATCAAATGAAGATCTTCAAGCAATCTAAAGAAGCCGCTTCCAAATTCTGGAAAGCTCCTTCGATCGCTGCTGGTTCGGCAACCCTGAGCGAAGGCTCGCCATTCCGCTTCATCGCTGAATCGGGTACCAAGGCAACGGCGCACCATGACGGCGCCCTGCTGGAACAAATCGATCTGTCGACCTGGGTGACGATGTCGATCCAGCGCGCTTCGGACAAAGTCCAATCGCGTCTGCAAGATGGCCTGTCGTTCCTGGCAACCGTTGGTTCGACCGCACCGTTTATCGGTCTGTTCGGTACCGTTTGGGGTATTTACGGCGCGCTGACCGCTATCGGCATGACCGGTAACGCATCGATCGACAAAGTTGCAGGTCCAGTTGGTGAAGCACTGATCATGACCGCTTTCGGTCTGCTGGTCGCCGTTCCTGCCGTTCTGGGTTACAACTGGCTGGTGCGTCGTAACAAATCCGCAATGGAAGACATCCGCTCGTTCAGCGCCGACGTTCACTCGGTTCTGGTTTCCGGCGTCATGTCGACCAGCGAAGCTGGCCGTGCTGCCGGCGCTAAAAAGATCGGATAAGAATCATGTCGATGTCCGTCGGCTCCGACAGCGGAGATGAAGATCAAGTAATGTCAGAAATCAACACGACGCCGCTCGTCGACATCATGTTGGTTTTGCTGATCATTTTCTTGATTACGAGTCCGGTTGTCCTCAAGCTGCAGAAAATCGATCTGCCGATTGAGGCCAATCAAGCCCTGCAAACCAAACCAGAGAACGTTAACATCGTTGTTAACAAGGACGGCGAGATCTACCTGGGCCAGACCAGACTGAAAGACACGAACGAACTGTTCGATTATCTTAAAGTTGAAGCAGTGAAAGTACCGCAGCCGGAAGTACACGTTCGTGGCGACCAAGAAACACGCTACGAATCGATCGGCCGGGTTATTTACACGACCCAACGTGCCGGGATCCAGAAGGTCGGCTTCATCACCGAACCACCTGACAAGGGCTGATAGCGGCTGGCAGCGGCGTCCCGGCAACATGGGGATGCCACTGGCGGAAGCTGACCGGGCGGTAGTTTCGCCCGGTGCTTCGTTGGACTTCTTAAAGGAAACACTATGAGTATGAATGTCGGTTCGGGAAGCGCAGCAGGCGCGGATCCGGAACCAATGATGGAACTGAACATGACGCCCCTCATCGACGTGATGCTGGTGCTGATTATCATGTTGATCATCACGATTCCTAAGCAAAACCACTCGGTGAACCTGAACATGCCGGTCGGCACCCCGCCGCCACCGACAACCGAACCAGTGGTCGTCACGATCGATGTCGATTTTGATGGCACTATCTTGTGGGACAATCAGGTCGTACCTGATCGTAATACGCTGGAAGCCAAGCTGAGCAACGTTGCTGCGCAAGCAGACCAGCCAGAAGTGCATCTGCGTCCTAACAAGCTGGTGGAATACAAAGTCGTCGCCGGTGTGATGGCGTCGGCGCAGCGTCTGGGCGTGACCAAAATCGGTCTGGTCGGCAACGAGCAATTCCAGTAAGCTGTAGCAATCAGGTTATCTTTACATCCGAATAGGCAGGACTTCCTGCCTATTCGCTTTTTACTGAAAGACTTTCTTATGTCCAAGTTTCGTCTCGCTCATCTCGGCCTCGTCATGGCCGCTATCGGTTTTACCGCAGCAACTCCCGTAATCGGCCTGGGCTCGCTGGCATACGCCGCGGACACCGTGCGTGCCGAAGTGGGCAAGCCACTGCAAGAAGCGCAAAAACTCGCTAGCAGCGGCAAAAACAAGGAAGCGCTGGCCAAGCTGCGCGAAGCTGACAGCGTCGGCGGCAAGACCGCCTTTGAAAGCTACCAGATCGAGCGCGTACGCGCCTCGGCCGCTGCTGCCGCCGGCGATAACGGCACCGCCATCAAGGCCTTTGAAGCCGTCATCAATTCCGGCCGCCTGAGCGCCGCCGAAGCCCCCAAATTCACGCAAGCGCTGGCAGGCATGTACTACCGCGCCAAGGACTGGCCGAACACCATCACCTGGATCAAACGCTCGCTGAAAGACCGCGAAGATCCACAGATGCGCGAACTGCTGATCCAGACCTACTACGTCAGCGGCAACTTCGCCGAAGCGGCCAAGGAACTGCAAGCACGCGGCGGCAACTCGGAAGCGAGCCTGCAAATGCTGGCCAACATCCAGTTGAAGCAAAACGACAAGGCCGGCTATGTGGCCACCCTGGAAAAACTGGCATCGAGCTATCCGAAGACCAGCTACTGGGCCGACCTGCTGAACCGCGTTTCGGGCAAACCAGGCTTCTCGCAACGCCTGGGCCTGGACGTCCAGCGCCTGCGCCTGGCCAACGGCCTGTTCACCAAGCCGTCCGAATACATGGAAATCAGCCAGCTGGCCCTGCAAGCAGGCAATCCGGGTGAAGCATTGAGCATCATCGAGCAGGGCTACAAAAAAGGCGTGCTGGGTACCGGCGCCGATGCCGCCCGTCACCAGCGCCTGAAAGACCTGGCCCTGAAAACCCAGGCCGACCTGAAAGCCAGCGCCGCCAAGTCGGAAGCAGAATACGTCAAGAACAAGGACGCCGACAGCTTGAGCAAGCTGGGCTTTGCCCTGGTCTACGACGGCCAGGCTGAAAAGGGCCTGGGCTTGATGAATGATGCCGTGAAACTGGGCACCGCCAAGTACGCGGAAGAAGCCAAGCTGCATCTGGGCATCGCCTACATGCACGCCGGCAAAAAGTCCAATGCCACGACGGCGTTCAAGGCCGTCAAGGGCACGGATGGCGCTGCGGACCTGGCCCGTTACTGGACCTTGATGAACAAATAATTGACATCGAACCCAAGCTACTGCGCGTCGCGCTTTGCGGCCTGTGATGCTCACCGTACTAGCGTACGGTTGCGTTTCTTGGCCACAAGGGGGCGCCGAGCCTCACTGCCGCTCGCTACGCCTGGGTTCGACGTTGATAGTGTATTGAATCAATACTAAAGCGTTGCCAGCACACCCGCCGGCAACGCTTTTTATCATTTCAGCAGGGAAATTACCCCTGTGCCCGCCCTGCCGGGTGTGCATCCCTGAAACAGTCCGTATAATCCCCCTTTTGGCACAGTTTTCATCAGATTCCTATGAAGGTATTCCGCGGACTTCCCAATGCCCAGGCACGAGCGCCTTGCGCTCTGACCATCGGCAATTTTGACGGTGTCCACATCGGCCATCAAGCCTTGCTGGCGCGCGTGCGCGGCGCTGCGACCGAACTCGGCATTGAAGCGGCCGTGATGACGTTCGAACCGCACCCGCGCGAATTCTTTGCGCAGCGCGCGGGCGACCTGTCCAAAGCCCCGCAGCGCATCGCCAACCTGCGCGACAAGCTGCAATCGCTGGACGACGCCGGCATCGACAGAGTGGTCGTCGAGCACTTCAGCGCGCAATTCGCCGCCTTGACGCCGCAGGAATTCACGCAAAAAGTCCTCGTCGACGGCTTGCACGTGAAATGGCTAATGGTTGGCGACGATTTTTGCTACGGCGCCCGGCGCGCCGGCGACGTCGCCATGCTGCAGGAAGCGGGCCGCGAATACGGTTTCCATGTAGAGACATTACCTACCGTCATGAATGGCAGCACGCGCATCTCGTCGTCCGCCGTGCGCCTGGCCCTGGCCGCCGGTGATTTCCCGCTAGCCACGCAGTTGCTGGGCCACCCGTACGCCATTTCCGGACACGTGATCCACGGCCAGAAGCTGGGCCGTACCCTGGGTTTCCCCACCCTGAACCTGCGCGTGGCGCACCGTCCTGCCCTGTCCGGCATCTTCATCGTGCAAGTGCACGGCCTGGGGCCGCTGCCGCTGCCGGCCGTGGCCAGCCTGGGCGTGCGCCCTACCGTCGACGACAGCGGCCGCGTCTTGCTGGAAGTACATCTGTTTGATTTCGCCCAGTCCTGTTACGGCAAGCTGGTACGCGTGGAGTTTTTGCAAAAACTGCGCGACGAAGAAAAGTATGACGACTTACCCACCCTGACGGCCGCCATCGAGCGCGACTCGAACCAGGCGCGCGCCTATTTTGAGCAGCGCAGCGGCGCCATTACCGCTACCGACCGAATTTGACGCCGGCCAACTCCGCCGCCTGGCGGCGCCTGCCGCCACAAACCCGCTACAAAAATAGACTCCATACCATTAAAGAAGATTATGTCCGATCAAAACAAGCCAGCCACGCCCAAGCAGAACAAGAAGCCTGAAAGCAAATACCCGGTCAACATGACGGAAACCCCGTTCCCGATGCGCGGCGACATGGCCAAGCGCGAACCGCAATGGGTACAGCAATGGCAAGACAAGAAAATTTACGAGCGCGTGCGCAAGGCAGCAGCCGGACGTCCTAAATTCATCCTGCATGACGGTCCGCCGTACGCGAATGGCGACATCCACCTGGGCCACGCCGTCAACAAGATCCTCAAAGACATGGTCGTCAAATCGCGCTCGCTGGCCGGCTTCGATGCGCCGTATGTGCCAGGCTGGGATTGCCACGGCATGCCGATCGAGATCCAGATCGAAAAACTGCACGGCAAGAACCTGCCGACGGCCGAAGTATTGGAAAAGGCCCGCGCCTATGCGAATGTGCAGGTCGAACGCCAGAAGAAGGATTTCATCCGCCTGGGCGTGCTGGGCGAGTGGGACAACCCGTATCTGACCATGGCGCACGGCAATGAAGCCGACGAATTGCGCGCGCTGGGCAAGCTGCTGGAAAAAGGCTATGTCTACCGCGGCCTGAAACCCGTCAACTGGTGCTTCGACTGCCAGTCGGCGCTGGCCGAGGCGGAAGTGGAGTACGCGGAAAAGCGCGATCCCGCCATCGACGTCGGCTTCAAATTCGCCGAACCGGAAAAACTGGCCGCAGCTTTCGGCCTGCCATCCCTGCCGACGGATAACGGTTTCATCGTCATCTGGACCACCACGCCGTGGACCATCCCGTCGAACCAGGCGCTCAACGTGCACCCGGAAGTGAAATATGCGCTGGTGAAGACCGAGCGCGATGGCCAGCCGCTGCTGCTGATCCTGGCGCAAGACCTGGTCGTGGCCAGCCTGGCGCGCTTCAAGCTCGATGGCACGACGATCGCCACCTGCGACGGCGCGGCCCTGGCCGGCATCAGCTTCCGCCACCCGCTGCATGCGAGCGACGCTTTCTACGACCGCTTGTCGCCTTTGTACCTGGCCGACTACGTGACCACGGAAAGCGGCACCGGCGTGGTGCACTCGGCGCCAGCCTATGGCCTGGACGACTTTATCTCGTGCAAGGCGCACGGCATGAAGGACGACGACATCATCAAGCCCGTCATGGGCGACGGCAAGTTCGCCTCGACCCTGCCCCTGTTCGGCGGCATGACCATCTGGGAAGCGTCGAAACCGATCTGCAACGCCTTGCGCGAAGCGGGCGCGCTGTTCGAAGTGAAGATGTTCGACCACAGCTACATGCATTGCTGGCGCCATAAGACGCCGATCATCTACCGCGCTACGTCGCAGTGGTTCGCCGGCATGGACGTGACGCCGAAGGACGGCGGCGCGACCCTGCGCGAGACGGCATTGAAAGGCATCGCCGAGACGGAGTTCTTCCCGGACTGGGGCCAGGCGCGTCTGCACGGCATGATCGCCAACCGTCCCGACTGGACCCTGTCGCGCCAGCGCCAGTGGGGCGTGCCGATGGCTTTCATCGTGCACAAGGAAACGGGCGACCTGCATCCGCGCACGCCGGAACTGCTGGAGCAGGTGGCCAAGCTGATCGAAAAGAACGGCATCGAGGCATGGCAGGCGCTGGACTTGCAAGACCTGATCGGCGACGAAGCGGCCATCTACGCCAAGAACAAGGACACGCTGGACGTGTGGTTCGATTCCGGCGCCACGCACCAGACGGTATTGGGCGGCCCGCAAGGCCATGGTTCGCACTCGACGCAGCTGCAATTCCCGGCCGACCTGTACCTGGAAGGCTCGGACCAGCATCGCGGCTGGTTCCACTCGTCGCTGCTGGTGTCGTCGATGCTGAATGGCCGTCCACCGTACAAGGCACTGCTGACGCACGGCTTCACGGTCGATGGCGAAGGCAAGAAGATGTCCAAGTCACTGGGCAACACGCTGGCGCCGCAAAAGATCTCGGATACCCTGGGCGCGGACATCCTGCGCCTGTGGATCGCTTCGACCGACTACACAGGCGAGCTGTCGATCTCCGACGAAATCCTGAAACGCGTGACCGAAGCGTACCGCCGCATCCGCAACACGCTGCGCTTCCTGCTGGCCAATACCTCGGATTTCAACCCGGCCACGGACGCCGTGCCGGTCGCGGAGATGTTCGAAATCGACCGCTATGCGCTGGCCAACATGGCATCGCTGCAAACGCAGATCGAGAACAACTACGCGCGCTACGAGTTCCACCCGGTCGTGTCGAAGCTGCAGACGTACTGCTCGGAAGACTTGGGCGGCTTCTACCTCGACATCCTGAAGGACCGTCTGTACACCTCCGGCCTGACGTCGCACGCGCGCCGTTCGGCGCAAACTGCCCTGTGGCACATCACGCAAAGCCTGCTGCGCCTGATGGCCCCGGCCCTGTCGTTCACGGCCGAAGAAGCATGGGCCGTCTTCGCCGGCGCGGAAGCGTATGCCGCCAGCGATGAAACCATCTTCACGCAAACCTGGTGGCAGTTGCCGGAAGTGTCGGACGCGGCCGACCTGCTGCAGAAATACACGGCCCTGCGCGCCGTGCGCACGGACGTCACAAAACAGCTGGAAGACTTGCGTACCTCGGGCGCCATCGGCTCCTCGCTGCAGGCGGAACTGACGATCAAGGCCGCGCCGATGAAGTACAAGCTGTTGACCACCCTGGGCGACGACTTGAAATTCGTCTTCATCACCTCGCAGGCCACCGTGGCCGAAGTGGCCGACGAAGCAGCCGAAGAGGTGGTCGTGGCCGCGTCGACGGCACCGAAGTGCGAACGCTGCTGGCACTACCGTAGCGACGTGGGCACGGACGCCGCGCATGCCACCTTGTGCGGCCGCTGCGTCAGCAACCTGTTTGGAAAAGGCGAATCGCGCCGTTTCGCATAGACTGTCATCCTGGGGCGCTGCCTGCGCCCAGCTACCGTCCGCCACCTGGCATCAGGTGGCGGCGGCTTTATCTTCCCTGGAAAAATATGGCCACTAAAAACCGTTTTTCATCGAAATCGTCCTCCTCATCGTCGCTGGTGCCCTGGCTGGGCATTGCCGCCATCGTTATCCTGTTCGACCAGATCACCAAGATCACGATCCTGAAGACCTTCCGCTATGCGCAGGAAATGGTCATCACCTCGTATTTCAACCTGGTGCTCGCGTATAACAAGGGTGCTGCATTCAGCTTCCTGTCCGACCAGGGCGGCTGGCAGCGCTATTTCTTCACCGCCATCGCCCTCGCGGCGGCCATCTACATCATCTACCTGCTGAAAAAGCACGCCGGCCAGCGCATGTTCTGCTGGGCCCTGGCGCTGATACTGGGCGGTGCGCTGGGCAACGCCATCGACCGCCTGATCTACGGCCATGTGGTCGACTTCCTCGACTTCCACTGGAAAAGCTGGGGCCATTTCCCCGCCTTCAACATCGCCGACAGCGCCATCTGCATCGGCGCGGCCCTGTTCATCATCGATGAACTGCGCCGGGTGAACAAATAAACACGCAGGAGAACGGCATGGAATTGTCCGGCAAAAAAATCGTCCTGGGACTCTCGGGCGGCGTCGCCTGCTACAAGGCGGCGGAACTGTGCCGCGCCCTGACCAAGTCTGGCGCCTCGGTGCAGGTGGTGATGACGGATGCGGCCAGCCACTTCATCACGGCCGTGACGATGCAGGCCCTGTCCGGCCACCCCGTGCACACGAGCCAGTGGGATGCGCGCATCGATAACAACATGGCGCATATCGATTTGACGCGCCACGCCGATGCCATCCTGATCGCGCCGTGTTCGGCCGACTTCATGCGCAAGCTGGCGCACGGCGTGTGCGACGACCTGCTGTCAACCCTGTGCCTGGCCCGCCCGGCCCACCTGCCCTTGCTGGTGGCGCCGGCCATGAACGTGGAAATGTGGCAGAACCCCGCCACGCAGCGCAATGTGCAGCAGCTGCGCGACGACGGCATCCAGCTGTTCGGCCCTGCGGCCGGCGAACAGGCATGCGGCGAAACGGGACTGGGACGCATGCTGGAACCGGAGCAGCTGTTGACGGAGCTGATCGCCGCCTTCCAGCCGAAAGTGCTGGCGGGCAGGCGCGTGCTGGTCACGGCCGGCCCCACCTTTGAAGCCATCGACCCCGTGCGCGGCATCACCAATCTATCCTCGGGCAAGATGGGCTATGCGGTGGCGCGCGCGGCGCGCGAAGCGGGCGCCGAAGTGCTGCTCATTTCAGGTCCCACGGCCCTGGACGCGCCATTCGGCATACGCCGCATCGATGTGCAAAGCGCGCAGCAGATGCATGATGCGGTGCTGGCCCACGTCGACGGCCAGCATGTCTTCGTCGCTGTAGCCGCAGTGGCCGACTGGAGAGTCGCCAACGCCAGCGAACAAAAAATGAAAAAGCAGGCCGACGGCTCCGTTCCCGAACTGCAGTTCGTGCAAAATCCCGACATCCTCGCCACCGTGGCTGCACGCACCAACCTGGCCGGCTATCCCTACTGCGTGGGCTTTGCCGCCGAATCGGAAAACCTGGTGGAATTCGGCGCAACCAAGCGCGAGAAAAAAGGCATTCCTCTGCTGGTCGGCAATATCGGCCAGAACACCTTCGGCCAGGATGACAACACCATCATCCTGTTCGATGAAGACGGCCATACCGTGCTGCCGCGCGCCTCGAAACTGAACCTGGCGCGCCAGCTGATTTCGGAGATCTCCAAGCGTCTCGCCAAGAATTCGCTACTCAAATAACTCCTTTATATACGACTCAGCTTCAATGAAAAATATCGACATCAAGATCCTCGACGCCCGCATGAAAGAACTGTTGCCGGCCTACGCCACGCCCGGCAGCGCCGGACTGGACCTGCGCGCCTGCATCGACGAAGCCATCACCATCGAAGCGGGGCAGACGGTGCTCATTCCCACTGGCCTGGCGATCCACATCGGCGACCCGTCGTATGCGGCCATGATCCTGCCGCGCAGCGGCATGGGCCACAAAAACGGCATCGTATTGGGGAATCTGGTAGGCTTGATCGACTCCGATTACCAGGGCCAGCTGATGGTATCGACCTGGAACCGGGGCCAGAGCGCATTCACGCTCAACCCCATGGAACGCCTGGCGCAACTGATTATCGTGCCGGTGCTGCAAGTGGGCTTTAACGTCGTCGAGGAATTCGGCGACAGCGAACGCGGTGTTGGCGGTTTCGGCAGCACCGGCAAACATTAAGGATTTTCTTATGCCAGGTTTCCGCCATCTGATCCCAGCCACGACTTCGCTGCGCCGATTGGCCACTCCCCTTCTGTTGGCCGGCGCGGCCATACTGACCGGCTGCACTACGCCGACGACGAATGTCAGTGGCCCGTTCAACGTCGTGCCGGCGCCCGATGCGCCGGCCCTGACGGCGCAGCAAAGGGCGGCGCAGGAAGAACTGGTGAAGATGGTGGCGCTGCAGGACCGCCTGTCGAAAGTCTCGGCGCCCCTGCTGATCAACAATGCAGACCTGTGCAAGACGTATGCGCGCAACCTGCTGGGCTTCACGGCGCAAAATAAGTATTCCTACCCGGGCATCTATGCCGACGCGGCGCAGGCAGCGCTTGGCTATGGCGAGCAGATGCAGGTCTCGGGCGTGCTGCCGGGCAGCGGCGCCGCGCGCGCCGGCTTGCGCAAGGGTGACGGCTTGCTGGCCGCCGAAGGCAAGCCGCTGCCCGCCGGTCCCAAGGCGGAAGGCCCGTTTGGCGCCATCGTCGGCCCGCTGGCCTCGAAAAGCGCGAGCCTGAACATGACCATCGCCCGCGATGGCCAGCAGCAGGACCTGAAGATTCCCGTCACGCGCGCCTGCGCCTTCCGCGTCGCCCTGGGCAATGCGGACAATATCAACGCGTATTCGGACGGCGCGCGCATCATGCTCACGCGCGGCATGGTCAATGCGGCGCAAAACGACGAAGGCATCGGCTTCGTGATCGCCCGCGAAATGGCGCACAACATCCTCGACCACGCGCGCAGCCAGCGTTCGGCCGGCACGGCCGGCAGCATCATCGACAGCCTGAGCGCCGTGCAGCCCGACGTATCGATGCTGACGGGCGCCGCCGGCATCAAGGCCATGCCGCAGGAACTCGACGTGCAAGCCGACACCCTGGCCATCTATCTGCTGGCGCGCGCCGGCTACAACATCGACAACGCCGCCCGCTTCTGGCAGCGCCTGGCCACGCAAGTGCCGGCCACGGTGGCCAACGGCTACACGGCCCTGCATCCAGGCACCAACTCGCGCATGGCAGCCATCAACCGCGCCGTCACCGACGTGCGCGCCAAGCAGGCGGCAAAGAAGCCGCTCAAGCCTTAGGCCTGATTAGCAAGGGAGGCGCCTGACAAAACCGTCGCGAGCGGCAGTGATTTGTGGCTAAGAAGCGCAACCGTGCTCTAGCACGGTGAGCATCGCAGGCCGCAAAGCGCGACGCGCAGCAGGTTTGGTCAGGCGCCCGGGAAGTTCGGGAAGTAGGTGCCCATAATCCATGTCAGGGCACCGCAGAACACCACGGCTAAAAACAGCACAATGAGCAGCTTGCCGAACTTGGGAATACCCTCTTCTTGCGTCTTGACTTCATTGGACATGAAAATTCTCCGCAGGGTGGTGGAGCAGGTAGTATATCCACAATCTTGAATACTTTTCCATACTTTGCCGCAAACATGCGGCATCACTCCCGCACCCCATGGACAGCATCGACCTTGAAGTTCTGAAAACCAGCGCCGCCTGGCTCGCCGCCGGCCACCGCTGCGAACTCGTCACCGTCATCAAGACCTGGGGCTCCAGCCCCCGTCCCGTGGGCGCCACCCTGGCCATCTGCGACGATGGTACGGTGGTCGGTTCCGTTTCCGGCGGCTGCATCGAGGATGACCTGATCGACACCGTCCGCGTGCACGGCATCGTGCGCACGCAGCCCGACATCGTCAGCTACGGCATCAGCGCCGACGAGGCGCACCGCTTCGGCCTTCCCTGCGGCGGCACCATCGAACTGGCCATCGAACCACTGCATGCGGGCAGCGGCGTGGCCGAACTGCTGGCGCGCCTGGAAGCGCATGAACTGGTCGAGCGCCGGCTCGACTTGCACAGCGGTGCCGTCACCCTGCACAACGCCGTGCCGGGTGCCGTGCTGGCCTTGGACGATGGCATACTCACCACGCAGCACGGCCCGCGCTGGCGCTTGCTGATCATCGGCGCCAGCCAGCTGTCGCGCTTCGTGGCGCAAATCGCCACGGCCATGGATTACCACGTCATCGTCTGCGACCCGCGCGAGGAATACCGCGGCGGCTGGAACGTGCCCGGCGTGCCCCTGCTGCACGCCATGCCCGACGACCTGGTGCTGGAATTGAAACTCGACAGCCGCAGCGCCGTCGTCGCCCTCACGCACGATCCCAAGCTCGACGACCTGGCCCTGATGGAAGCACTGAAGTCGCCCGCCTTTTACGTGGGCGCCATCGGCTCGCGCGCCAACAACGCCAAGCGCCGCGAGCGGCTGCTGCAGTTCGACGTCAGCGCGGAACAGCTGGCGCGCCTGCACGGCCCCATCGGCCTGTACATTGGCAGCAAGACGCCGGCCGAAATCGCCATTTCCATCCTGGCCGAGCTGACGGCCGTGAAAAACGGCGTGCCCGACACGCTGCAAATCCAGCACGCGGCCGCCCTGACGCCACCCACCACCGATATCTGCGCGCGCTAAGACAGAAAGCAAGAAACGGGATGCCCCAGCATCACCCTCCTGATACCGTCCCTGACTTTGGCCCACCATGACACTGCTGCACTGGACCCTCCCCCTGCCTGCCGGCTACCGCCGCGACGATGTCATCGCCTTCCACAGCCGTGACACGGAAGCCGTGGCCGAACACGTCACGCCGACGGGCCTGCGCAAGGGCATCCTGCTGCAAGGGGTGCCTGTCGTGCTGGATGTGGCGTTCACGGACGATGCCGCCGTCTGCCAGGCCGAGATTGACGACAATGACAATACCGTCGCCGATCTTCGAGCACCCCTGCACGGCGCGCTCCTGAACATCCTCGGCCTGCGCATCGATCCGCAGCCATTCGCCCAACTGGCCGCCGGCGATCCGCTGCTGGCGCCATTGATCCGCGTCAATCCGGGCTTGCGCATCGTGCAGTCGGCCAGTCCCTTCGAGGCGCTGACCTGGGCCATCATCGGCCAGCAGATCAACCTGTCGTTCGCCATTTCCCTACGCCGCACCTTCATCTTGCAGGCGGGGCGCCGGCACGGCAGCGGTTTGTGGTGCTACCCGGAGGCCCGCGACGTGGCAAGGCTGTCGGTGGAAGAACTGACCAGCCGCAAATTCTCGCGCGCCAAGGCGGAAACCGTGCTGCGCCTGGCGCGCCTGGTCGACGAGGGCACCCTGTCGCTGGAGTTGCCGGCATCCGGCGACGTGGCGGCCATTTCGCAGGCGCTGCTGGCCGTGAAGGGCATCGGCCCGTGGACCGTCAACTACGCGCTGCTGCGCGGCTACGGTTACGCCGACTGCTCGCTGCATGGCGACGTGGCCATCCGCGCCGCCCTGCAAAGGCTGCTGGGCGAGGAAACGAAACCGGACATGGCGCGCACGGAACAGTGGCTGCGCCAGTATGCGCCGCACCGTACCATGGCCGCCGCCCACCTGTGGGCCAGCCTGCATGCGCCGGAAAAAAATAGTTTGCCTGCCCGGGAATAAACGGCAGGCGGCACGCGTCTATCCCTTGCAAGCCCTCAAAACCTCAAGGAGACCATCATGCGCTTTACCACTTTTACCGCTACCGCCCTTTTCACCGCCTTGTCCGCCCCGATGGCCTTCGCCGCCGACGTCATGCCCGCCAACGGCATGCTGGTCAACGCCAGCGGCATGACCGTGTATGTGTTCGACAAGGATGTCGCCGACAGCGGCAAGAGCGCCTGCAGCGGCGGCTGCCTGGTCGCCTGGCCCGCCGTCATCGCCACCGACGCGGCGCCCGCCGCCCCGTATGGCAGCATCAAGCGTGAAGACAACGGCGCCATGCAGCTGACCTACAAGGGCAAACCCCTGTACCTGTACAAGGAAGACAAGAAGCCGGGCGACGTCGCAGGCGACAATTTCAAGAACGTGTGGCACGTCGTCAAGCCTTAAGCTACCCGCCCCCTCTCCACGATGACCACGCAAGAGGACAGCCGCCAGCTGCAAGCGTGCCTGCCAGGCCTGCGCCGCTATGCGCGCGCGCTGGTGGGACGACTGCATGCGGACGACCTGGTGCAGGACACCGTGGAGCGGGCCTGGCGCAGACTGGATCAATGGCAGCGGAGCGGCGAAATGCGGCCCTGGCTATTCTCCATCATGCACAACCTGCACGTGGATCAGCTGCGCCGCCCCGGCCTGGCGCTGCAGGAGCTGGACGATGACACTGTGCTGCACGCCCCGGAGCGCGCGCCGGGGCAAGCGATCGCCATCGGCGAAATGGATGCGGCGCTGGCCCGCCTGCCGCTGGGGCAGCGCGAAGTGATCCTGCTGGTCGCGCTCGAACAAATGTCGTACGAGCAGGTGGCGGCCACGCTGGACATCCCCGTCGGCACCGTGATGTCGCGCCTGTCGCGCGGGCGCGACAAACTGCGCACCCTGCTCGATGGCAGCCCTGCCTGCAGCCAGGGTAGCGGCCCTCCCACCCTGAAAGTCGTGAAATGACAATGCAAGCCATCAGCGAAGCGCAATTGCATGCCGTGGCCGACGGCGTCTTGCCGGAAGAGCAGCGCGCGGCCATCGACGCCCACCTGCGTGCACACCCCGAGGACGCCGCCAGGGTGCACGCCTGGCGCGAACAAAACCGGCAATTGCGCGCCCTGTTCGATCCTGTGCTGGACGAAGCCGTGCCACCGGCGCTGCGGCAGGCAGCGGCCCCGCCGGCGGCCAATTACGCCTGGTACCGCCCCGCCATGCAGGCGGCAGCGGCCGTCGTGCTGGTGCTCGCCGGCGGCATGGGCGGCTGGCTGCTGCGCGGCGATGCCGGCGATGGCGGCGACATGCGGGCCGCCAGCGCCAGCCCCCTGGCCCTGGCGCGCAGTGCCGCCATCGCCCATGCCGTCTACACGCCCGAAGTGCGCCACCCTGTGGAAGTGGGGGTCGAACAAGAGGCGCACCTGGTGCAATGGCTGTCGAAACGCCTGGGCAGCACCTTGCAGCCGCCCGTGCTATCGCCGCTCGGCTACCACCTGATCGGCGGACGCCTGCTGCCCGGCGATGGCGATGGTCCCGTGGCGCAGTTCATGTACGAAGAGGGCACGGGCAAGCGCCTGACCCTGTACGTGGCCAGGGAGCGGGCCGGCAGGCAGGAAACGGCATTCCGCTACACGCGGGAAAAGGACCTGGGCGTGTTTTACTGGATCGATGGCCAGATGGGCTACGCCCTGTCGGCCAGGCTGCCGAAAGCCGAGTTGGGCAAGATCGCCGACGCCGTGTATGCGCAGCTGGAACAGCCTCGCTGAAGCAGGTCGACGTGGGGGTACCCGACCGCGGCCACCGGCTCCACGCCCTGCAGCGAAGGGCGGCTGGTGCTACCATCCGGTATTGATGCGCTCATCCCTTTGCCGGATGGCCGTAGCGCTTCCCCGTACCATCCCCACCCCGAGGAATAAATATGACGACCCTGACCATCAATGGCAAGCAGCACGACCTCGCCCTGCCTGACGACACGCCCCTGCTGTGGGCCTTGCGCGACGAGCTGGGCATGACCGGCACCAAATTCGGCTGCGGCATGGCCCTGTGCGGCGCCTGCACCGTGCACCTCGATGGCGAAGCCATCCGCTCCTGCGTGACGCCGGTGTCGGCCGCTGCAGGCAAGAAGATCACCACCATCGAAGCGGTGGGCGAAGACAAAGTCGGCCTGGCCTTGCAGCAAGCCTGGCAGGAACACGGCGTGCCTCAATGTGGCTACTGTCAGGCAGGGCAAATCATGTCGGCCACGGCCCTGCTGCACAAGACGCCGGCGCCGAACGACCGGCAGATCCGCGAAGCGATGAGCGGCAACATCTGCCGCTGCGGCACCTACACGCGCATTCACGCGGCCATCAAGCAGGCCGCGACCAGCATCAACGCGAAAGGAGCTACCAAATGAGCATCCTTGAAAACATTCCCTCCCCCGCTTCCCCTGCGCGGCGTAACTGGCTCAAGGCCGCCGGCGCACTTGCCGGTTTGAGCCTGGTGGCAGGCCCTTCCGGCCTCGTGATGGCGGCCGACGCCGTCAAATACGGCGGCGACAAGATGGCCGGCGGCGTGGTCGACGATACCCTGGTCTTCCTGTCGATTGCCGCCGACGGCATCGTCACCATCGTGGCGCACCGCTCCGAAATGGGCCAGGGCATCCGCACCAGCCTGCCCATGGTGGCGGCCGACGAACTGGGCGCCGACTGGGCGCAGGTGCGCGTGCAGCAGGCGCCCGCCGACGAAGCGCGCTACGGCAGCCAGGATACGGATGGTTCTCGCAGCATGCGCCACTCGTTCCGCGCCATGCGCCACGTGGGCGCCACGGCACGCCTGATGCTGGAAACAGCGGCCGCCGTGCGCTGGGACGTACCCGTGACGGAAGTGAAAGCCAACAACCATGCCGTCGTGCATACGGCCAGCGGGCGCTCGCTGTCCTTCGGTGCACTGGCCGGGGAAGCTGCCAAATTGCCGGTGCCGCCACGCGCGCGCATCAGCCTGAAAACGGCCGGCGAGCTGCGCTACATCGGACAAACCAGCACGCGCGGCATCGACCTGCATGACATCGTCACGGGCAACACCCACTTCGGCATCGACACGCGCCTCGATGGCATGGCGTATGCCGTCATCGCCCGCCCTCCCGTATTTGGCGGCAAGCTGAAAAGCGTCGACAAAGCGGCGGCCATGAAGGTGCCGGGCGTGCTGCGCATCGTCGAACTGGCAGGCAGTCCGCCGCCGGCCATGTTCAATCCGCTGGGCGGCGTGGCCGTCATCGCCAGCAACACCTGGGCCGCCATCAAGGGCCGCGAAGCGCTGGTACTGGAATGGGAAGATGGCCCGAACGGCAGCTACGATTCGAAGGCCTTCCGCAAGACGCTGGAAGCGGCCGTGCGCCAGCCGGCCAACCCGGCGCGCGACCAGGGCAAGACGGTGGACACCCTGGCCGCCGCTCCCGCAGCGCGCAAATTCAGCGCCGAATATTATCTGCCCCACCTGGCTCACGCCACCATGGAGCCGCCCGCCGCCACCGTGCGCATCGCCGACAGCAAGGCCGAAGTGTGGGCCTGCGTGCAGGCGCCGCAAGCGACGCGCAGCAACGTGGCCAAGGCCCTGGGTCTGGCGTACGACGACGTGACGGTGCACGTGACCCTGCTGGGCGGCGGCTTCGGGCGCAAATCGAAACCCGATTTCGCCGTCGAGGCTGCGCTGCTGTCGCAAGCCATGGATGGCGCGCCCGTCAAGCTGACGTGGACGCGCGACGACGACCTGCAGCACGACTACCTGCACACGGTGTCCGTCGAACGGCTGGAAGCATCGCTGGACGCGAAAGGCATGCCGACGGCGTGGCTGCACCGCACGGCCGCGCCCACCATCACCTCGACCTTTGCCGCCGGCGCGAACAAGCAGGCGCCGTTCGAGCTGGGCATGTCGGCCATCAACGTGCCGTTCGCCATTCCAAACATCCGCGTCGAAGTGCCCGAGGTGCCGGCCCACACGCGCATCGGCTGGTTCCGTTCCGTGTCGAATATCCCGCACGCGTTTGCCATCCAGTCGTTCACGGCCGAACTGGCGCATGCGGCGAAGAAGGACCACCGCGACTACCTGCTGGCACTGCTGGGCCCCGCGCGCAAGATCAACCCGGCCGACCTGTCCGATGGCTGGAACTATGGTGAAGACCCGGCGAAGTATCCGGTCGACATCGGCCGCATGCGCCACGTGATCGAGCTGGCGACAGCCAAGGCGGGCTGGGGCCGCAAGCTGCCCAAGGGCCGGGGACTGGGCCTGGCCGTGTCCTACAGCTTCGTCACCTATGTGGCGGCCGTGATCGAGGTGGAGATCAATGCGGCCGGCGAAGTCATCGTGCCCAGGGTCGATATCGCCATGGATTGTGGCCCGCAGATCAACCCGGACCGCGTGCGCTCGCAGATCGAGGGCGCCTGCATCATGGGCCTGTCGCTGGCCATGAGCGGCGAGATCAGTTTCAAGAATGGCCGGGTCGAGCAAAGCAATTTCCACGACTATAGCGTGCTGCGGGCCGCCGACGCGCCGCGCGTGATCCACACGCACCTGGTACCGGGCACCCTGGACATGGAGCTGGGCGGCGTGGGCGAACCGGCCACGCCGCCCATCGCGCCCGCCCTGTGCAACGCCATCTTCGCCGCCACGGGCAAGCGCATCCGCGCCCTGCCCGTGGGCATGCAGCTGGCGAAAAAGGCTTAAGTCCGCCGCGCGGCGGGCAACTGCAACAACAGCGCTACGGCGGCGATAAAGGCGGCGGCGGCCGCCAGCAGCCACATGGGCCAGTCCAGCAGGAGCAGCAAGCCGCCTGCGGCGGCGCCGATGGCGCTGCCCAGGTACAGCGCCGATTCGTTGAGGGCGATGGCCAGGTTGCCGTCGCCCTGCCGCGCGCGCACAGCCAGCAGGCGCTGGTTCTGCGGCACTTGCAGGGCCCAGCCAGCCGCGCCCCACAGCGCGATCGGCGCCAGCATCAGCCAGGCCGACCAACCAGCCGCCAGCGGCAGCGCGCACAAAGCCAGCGCCAGCAACAACAAGATAAACAACGTCAGTTTCGGTGCCGCCACCTTGTCCGCCCATGGCCCCACCAGCATGCTGCCAGCGATCCCCCCCACGCCCCACGCCCACAGGAAGGGCGTGGCGGAAATCGGTGCGCCCTGCGCGGACCACGCCAGCAGCGGCGCGATAAACGTGTACATGCCCAGACTGGCGATGGCCGCCAGCAGCGACACCAGCAGGATGGCCAGCACCTGCCCGTCGGCCAGCAAGGACAGCTTGCGGCGCAGCGAGATCGCCGGCACTGCCGGCAGCGCGGGCAGCTTCCACAGCAAGCCCGCCAGCGCCAGCGCACCGAGCATGGCGACCAGCCACAGGGCCGCCGTCCAGCCCAGCTGCTGCGCCAGCAACAGGCTCAAGGGCACGCCCAGCACCGTGCCGCCCGCCATGCCGCCCATGATCACGCCGATGGCCTTGCCCCTTTGCTGCGCCGCCGACACGCCGGCAGCCGCCGCGATGCCCAGCGCCAGATAGACGCCCGCACCGATGCCGGCAATGGCCCGCCATGCCAGTAAACTGGTGAATCCGGGCGCCAGTGCGCTGGCCCCGTTCGCCAGCACGAACACCGCCAGGGCAATCAACAGGCCGGAGCGCTGCGCGCGCGCCGGCAGCAAGGCCACGACAAGAGGCGAGCCGAGGCCGTAGGCCAGCGTAAACGCCGTCACCAGCTGCGCGGCCATCGCCAGGGAAATGGAAAACGCACCGGCGATCATCGGCATCAAGCCCGCCGTCACATACGACGCCATGCCCAGCGCGAACGCGCCCACGGCGATCAGGTAGACGGTGGCAGGCAACACGGTGGCGGCAGGCGCTGCGGCACTGGAAGAAGAATAGTCAGACATGGGCAAGCTTTCGGAAAGAAAGCAGGCATTCTGAAATACAATATAAACAATTACAATTTAACTGTTTATGCTATTACTGATAGCAACAGCATTACCGGAAAGACAGCACCATGCGCACTTTGGCCCGCACCCGCCACGAACTGGCCGCCTACCTGCAGGCGCGGCGCGCGCGGCTGTCGCCCGAAGATATCGGCTTGCCCGGCGGCGGAAGGCGGCGTACGCCGGGCTTGCGGCGCGAAGAAGTGGCAGCGCTGGCCGGTGTGGGGCTGACCTGGTACACCTGGCTGGAGCAGGGGCGCGACATCGGCGTCTCCAGCGCCTTTCTCGACAAGCTGGCCGAAGTACTGAAACTGGACGCGGGCGAACGCCGCCACCTGTTCCTGCTGGCGCATGCGCGCCCGCCCGCCGAAGAAGGCAAGACGCATTGCGTGGTGCCGCCGCAGGTACGCCGCTTGATGCACGAACTGGCGCATCCGGCGTATGTGCTCAACCTGCGCTGGGACGTGCTGGCGTTCAATGCGGATGCGGACGCCCTGTTTGGCTTCGGCGCGCATGCTGCCGCGCGGCGCAATCTGCTGTGGCTATTGTTTACCGATCCCCGGCTGCGCTCACGCTTCGCCGGCTGGGAAGAGCAGGCGCCGCTGATGCTGTCGAGCTTTCGCCGCGACTACGCGCGCGCCACGCAGGAAGCCGATATCCACGCGCTGGTGGAAGAGCTGGAAAAAGTGTCGCCCGAGTTCAAGCTGTGGTGGCGCCGCCATGACGTGCATGCGCCATGTGTAGGCGTGCGCCGCCTGACAATCGACGGCGAACAGGTCCCCTATGAGCATACCTCGCTGACCATCGATGCGGACCGCCACTTGCGGCTGGTGGTGTATGCGCGCCAGGTGGCAGAAGAAATCGCCCCGTAAACGAAAAAACCGCTGGCCCTCTTGCGAGGAACCAGCGGCTTCGAAATGGTTGCGGGGACAGGATTTGAACCTGTGACCTTCGGGTTATGAACCCAAATCATCACAGCCTGTTTCCGACGATTTTCCAATAAAATCAATGCATTGGGCTACCGTTGCTTACCGCATTTTACCGGTATTTACCGCAAATGGTGCGGCAAATTTGTGGCAGCACCCTACGCCACAGTAGGTATTGGTAGCACACTCAGAGTCCACAATGGCGCAGGCATTCAACGCGTATTTTCAACCGTAACTTTAGAAAAATGAATGAGCGCCGTGGAGCAAAATAGACTCAGGCGTGCGGGTTCAAATGCGCCAACAGCCATTTTTGCAGATTGACCGGCAACCGATACCTCTAAATCACCCGCTTGGCTAAGGCTTACCTCAAAAGGAATCAGTGCATCGGTTACCTTGGTGGTTGCAAAGACGTTGCGCTCTTGCGCGTCACCCTTACCGGTGATCGCGAATTGAATGGTATTTGGCTCGTCTGGCATGATGAGCGCCTGCAGTCCCAAAAATGGCCGTTGGCGTGTTGGACCGGCAAAGGTCACGGTCGCCGATGCAGCCCATCCTGGGTGCGAGCGCAGCTCTAAGAATCGTAGTGTCCCCGAGGCGCGCAGCTTGTCCCCAGAAGCTGGAACATTGGATTCATCGAAGCGTCCCGGTGGTGCGTCGCATTCAAAGCTATACGGACCAGGACCACCTTGGTAGTTTAGTTTGTTTACATCCTCTTTGACCACAGAAGGCGGGCTCGTTGCCGCACAGCCCGTTATCAGTAAAATCGCGACCGCGAGGAGCCCCGTTGACAAGGACCCGCTTGTTAAAATGCCGCAGCCATTACGCATTCAATCTCCAGAGTTCAAAATTCATACATACCTACTGTTTTCCTGAGCCGTCATCTGGTCAAGCCAGTCCATGTTGCCAAGGATAGCATCTTGCTCAGGTGGAAAGTACACGGATTCTCACATCTGCAAATCGGAAGGATTGGTCGTTTTACAGCTTTGCTGTAAAAAAAGGGGTTACGGCAGATTAGACAATGGGGACTCTTCCTATACTTGAAGCAGTCATGTGGCTGCTTTCAAGGAACATGACGTCATGGAGAAAAAGCTCCTTACCCCAAAAGCCCTGGCCGAACTGCTTGGCCTGGCCGAACAGACCATCTACAACCGTCATTCCACTGGTGGCGATCTGCCTCACGCAATTAAGCTGGGTCGGTTGCTCCGCTTTCACACTGCCGATGTTGATTCTTGGCTTGAACACCAGCGGCAGCCTGCCATTCCTCCGGCTACGCCGCCCCGCCCGGTGCCACCTGCCCGGAGGCCTGGTCGCCCAACCAAAGCGGAGCAAGTCGCTGCTCGCGGTTCGCTGTGACTTAACACACGGCCAAGGCCTCAAGGGGGAGGCCTTGGCTTGACCTTATTACGGTTTTCGTTTTGGCCGTGAACGCCAATCGCATCCACCCTAAGGGAATACGTCCATGCCCTGCGCCGAGTGCTGCGCGGAGCATGATCGCTACCACCTCCCGGCGCGACTTCACCACAGTCAAGGCCTCCCGCAAACCAGCCTTGACGATTGCGCGCCAGGCTTCTGGGGAGACAGTGCCCAGGACCTCCTCCACGACCTCAACGCAGGCAGCGTCCACTGCCTTAACAGCGTTATTCCTGGAGGCTTTGGCCGATCCGATGAAAGTCAAGGTGTGCTTGCCTTTGATGGCGGTGGCGTATTCCGCGAACAGGCGCTTGGCGGCATGTACGGTAGCGCCATCGGTTACTTGTGCGACGATGCGCAGCAAGTCAGTCGGCGTCAAGCTGTTGGGCTTCTTGCAGTAGCCCATATTCTTCGTGTTGTAGCTGATCGCTTTTTGGGCATCTACATGGCCGATGATGGCGACGGCTGCCTGAGCTTCTTCACTGATGGCGAGACCTGTCTTCTTCCCGGCCTGCTGCCAATGGGTAGATACGATGCTGAATGCATCGTCCAGCGCTGTGCTCCATGAGCGCCCTTTGATTTCCTGCGCAAGGTCCAGCTTGCAGAGGAAGCTAACGTGTAGGTGCGGGTGCCAGCCATGGTGTCCCAATGTCACCTCCAGGCGGCGTACACATCCAACAATGCCGAGCTCCCTGCTGATCCCCTTCCAGATCGGCGAACTGCGAAGGCCCTTCCAGGTTGAGTCCAGTCGATCCAGAACGGTCGCTAGAGGCTCGTTAAGCCGGTGAGGGACCGTTAATACCGCATCGACAAGAACCCCGGCGGCTTGGTAATGTTCATGCACAAGGTGGGAAACGATGTGCTGCTCCCTGGCCATCTTGCGGGCATGGCAAACGGGGCAGATATGTCCGGCATCGCAAACCATCAGACCACCAAGCCGTGTCGTGCCTCGATTGGTGGTGCTGACCATGACTGATGAGTCGCCCAGTCGATGCCGGAAACAGGCACCAACCCGGCTCTCAGGGAGGATTTCTCGAACGATGTTCTGGAGCTCTCCGCTCTCGTACTTGCCACCATCGCGGTGCAAGAACGGGAGCGTAGCTAAGACTTGCTTGATGTGTGACATAGACGCACTCGATGTGCGCCGCAGTCCAGCAGATTAGTTACGTGCCTCGCCTGCCTGATGGCAGCTAAAATATGCCCTCGCGCTGGGTGATGCGACGAGTTTAATGAAGGGGGAAGTGCCGCCGATTCCGGCGGAACTTGAATCAATATAGGAAACAATCAGCGTGATTACCCGACCGTCATTTCCCCAAATGCAGACGTTCACCATGGCTGATTTTTTGAACGTAGAAGAGATGCGGCAGCTCGCCTTGGTAGCCGTGCTGGCGAGCATGCTGGCACAATGCCCATGACTGCTCGCGGACGCCGTGAAAGCCGGGCTGGTTTGCAATCCGCGATAGGTGGAACTCCACGGCATCATGGTGGCGCTTGGCCAACGACGCGTCTAGCAAGGCATAGTGATCGGCCATCTCGATTTTGGGCCGCCGCCAGGTCCAGCTTGCAGCGCCACGAATCGGATGGCGAACAAGTTCATAGCCCAACCATCCAAGGCGGTGCTTCTCGGTCGCATCGCACAGATGCTCTTGCGAATCAAGCTGGCCGATAGTGAACAGCATCAGCCATTCCACCTGTGTCGCGCCCAGCGGCCAATACATGACCAGCAGGGCGTTGGCCTTGCCGCGCTTCTTGCGCATGAGGCGTTGAGCTGGCGTCGCACCGATGGCATGACGCTCATGCAGCTTGCGGGCAAGGTGCTCGGCTTTATCGGCGGACACGGTGCCGCAGCAGTAAAGGCGGTAGCCCTTGCAGATCGAGTCGATGATGCGGCTCATGGCGGCGGTTTTGCTACGGCTGATAGGGGTGGTTGCAGTCATGGTGCTTTCCGTTGATGGTGACACTCGGTATAGCGTCAAACTGCCAATGAAGTGTGATTGTGTTGGCGGTGATGAGACGTAATGATGTTCCGTGCGCAGCGCGGTAAACGACATCTTGCAAAACCTGTGTTCATGAAGCTCTCGTTACGCTATACATTGGTAGGGCAGATGGAGTTGGAAGGCCAATACCTCAGCGAAGGCTGAGAAGCAATCGCAAGCATGGTGGTCCGCTCGGTGAGCCTTCAATGACATGGAGGGCTTAGCGAGCGGACCGCCAGACTGCAAACACATACGTCCGTAAGGACACGTCGGATCGCCAATCCGACAGGTTCCAGGTCGCCAACCTGGAACTAAGCAAACGCTGTAGCCGCATGCCTCTAATAGGGCTGGTGCGGCTGCGAAGGGCGCTGGAGGGTGTAATTCCCTCCTTCGACCCAATCTCGCCGGGCCCCTCCGGCGGACGTTGGGCGACACGGAAACGGCGCCAGGCAGGCAATGGTCTGGTGACCTGTTATCAAGTGAAAGCCGGTGAAAGACCGGCTCAGGGGGCGTACCGTAAGGGCGCAACCTGTACCGCACACGTAGGCTGATGAGCGCGTAGCGATGCGCGAGGGCAGCAAGGGGAAACCTGGCGCTGTCGGCACCTCGGGAAACTGTGGGCCTCTGGATAGCTTAAGCGTGTAACGGCACCCCTTGAAGGGTGCTGTGCGGAGCAACGTGGAGCCATAGGCATGAAGCCGTGGTTCGTAGTCGATGAAGCATGACCTGAGTACCTGAGCCGCTATGGAACATCGAGCCGGGGAAACCTACGGGGAGCCGGAAGGCTAGGTGATTGTGGAGACAGTGGCGCTACGTTGCGCAGTAGCTGGTAACTAACGTGGGAACCTCTCTCCGTACCGTGTTGGCTGGCACCGCACGGGTTGATGGCAGAGAGGGGGAGACTGACTGAGTAGGGTTTGACTCATGGCGCGATACGACCGAAGCGCCTGGGGAGCCACAGCAGTGGCGGCACGGCTGGCACCGTGTTCCGAAAGGTTGGAGCGTTTGCGAAAGTGTGTGGCAGGGCCTGGCGGCCCGTTGTAGTGATATGCCATCCAGGACGCCTGGCGGCGGTTTGGATGACCTTCGACCTTGGCTGGCCGGGGAGCGAGACGAGGGAACATCATTTAGGCATACGTTTTCTCAAGGCCGGGCATCACTCTCGATGCCCGGCCTTTTCAAAAGCCATCCAGCAAGCATTGGATGGCTTATTTACATTAGGCCGCAGCCCGTACCGCGTCAACCAATTCGTCATTAGTCGGGTTGTAATAGCGCATCGCCATCTGCAACGTGCGCCATCCCATGACCTTTGCCAGTGTGGCGACCTCCATCTTGCGTGCCAAGCGGGATGCCGCTTCATGGCGCAGATCGTGGAAATGCAGGTTAGTGATACCTGCTCGGTGGCAGACCCGGCGGAATGCAGCCCCCAGTCCGTTAGAGTCATGGCAGGTAGCCACAGGCCCACCGTGCAAAGGACGCGGCAATGCGCGGATTGCAGCTTCTGCGGCCTCGGAAAGAGGCACGGTACGGCAGTCTCCATTCTTCGTCATATCCAGCCGGATCACGCGGTTAAGCAGGTCAATTTGATTCCAGGTCAGCCCTGCAATCTCGCCCCGGCGCATGCCAGTTTCAACGGCGAGAGCAATGCAGAATGCCAACGTGGGCACTCGGCTAGCTTGTGCAGCATCAAGCAGACGGGCTTCTTCGTCACCAACGAGGCGACGCTTACGATCCAAAGGCAGCGCAGGTTTGCGAATGTTGGTGATGGGATTCGTGACAGGGATGGACCACTCGTTTGCCGCCACGTTGAACACGGCAGACATCACGGACAATTCAAGGCAGATAGTCTTGGGGCCAACCGCCATCTTCCGTTCCTTCACATAATTGCTAAAGTCAACACTGCGGAGACTGCTGAGCATGCGAAGAGCTAACGGATGGCGTTGGAACTGGCGAATTCGGCTGCTTTCGGCGCGCCAGCCACGTTTATCGGGCGTAATCTCCTGCAAGTAGCGTTCCAAAAGCTCGCCGAAGCTCGTGCGATCAGCTTCGGAGCGGTCAACAAACGTGCGCTGCCGCATTTCAGTTTCAATTTTTTTGGCCCAGTCTTCAGCGTCACGCTTGGACTCAAAGGTGCGCGTTTGAGTGGGGTAGCCTTTGCGGCGAACCTGGGCCTGGTGCTGGTGAGGGCCGCGATTGGTGATAGTTGCCATACTGTTTCTCCATAAGGTAGGTCAACGGTATAGCGCTAAAATCGTCAAGTGCCGCAAAATTGCAGCAGAAACTCGACGAACAATGCGAAAGGGCCTATCGCGATGCGATAAGCCCTTGATTTGTTTGGTTGCGGGGACAGGATTTGAACCTGTGACCTTCGGGTTATGAGCCCGACGAGCTGCCAGACTGCTCCACCCCGCAGCAGAATTATATACCAGATTGTGGCGGGGCGTAAAGGGCATGATTTGACAATGTCATTCGCGCCCCCCCCCTTGCGGAGTTTGGCTTTGGCCAGCAATGGAAAAAGCCGCTGATCTTTTTCAAGAGTCAGCGGCTTTCAGGTATTGGTTGCGGGGACAGGATTTGAACCTGTGACCTTCGGGTTATGAGCCCGACGAGCTGCCAGACTGCTCCACCCCGCACTCGAATTATAAGGGCAAACGGGTGGCTTAGGCAATAGCTATCTCAACTTCTACTGCAATAGCGCCATTTAATTAAAAAGTGCGGTAAAAAATGTGGCCAATTGCCGGTTGGCATTGTGTCCGCCTGTCACGCCACGGCGCACGCAATCGGTGTACAGTAAGCGTTACACTAGACACCCATTTCCCGAAGCCCGCCCATGAAATTCTGCTCCGAATGCGCCCATCCTGTCAGCCTGTCCATCCCGGAAGGCGACAATCGTCCGCGCTATGTCTGCGCCAACTGCGACGCCATCCATTATCAGAACCCGAAAATGGTGGTCGGCTCCATCCCCGTCTGGGAAGAAGATGGGCAGCTGCAGGTCTTGCTGTGCAAGCGGGCCATCGAGCCGCGCCTGGGCTACTGGACTCTGCCGGCCGGCTTCATGGAAAACGACGAAACCACGTCGGATGCGGCCGAGCGCGAAACGGTGGAGGAAGCGGGCGCCAATATCGAACTGGGGCCCCTGTTTTCGCTGCTGAACGTGCAGCGCGTGCACCAGGTGCACCTGTTCTACCTGGCGCGTTTGCGCGACCTCGATTTCGCGCCGGGTATCGAAAGCCTGGAAGTGCAGCTGTTTACAGAAGCGCAGATCCCCTGGGATGACCTGGCCTTCCCCACCATCCGCGCCACCCTGGAACTGTTCTTTGCCGACCGCGTCAAAATGCGCGAAGGCGGCAGCTACGGCGTCCATACGGGCGACATCACGCGCCCGATGGCGCGCACGGATGCAGAACAAGCCCACGAGTAAGCCTCCACCAACTACCACCTTTTGACGCCGCATGATTCCCTGGCTCGATATCCACACACCCTTTCCCGACGTCTCGCGCGCCCTGACGAACGAAGCGCCCGGCCTGCTGGCAGCCGGCGCCGACCTGTCACCCGCGCGCCTGCTCGATGCCTACAAACACGGCATCTTCCCCTGGTTTTCCGAAGGCCAGCCTATCCTGTGGTGGAGCACCGATCCACGCATGGTGCTGATGACGGAGGACTTCAAGGTCTCCGATAGCCTGGCCAAGACGCTGCGCAAGGTCGAGCGCAGCGCTGCCACGGACGGGCGCTGGCAGCTGCGCTTCGACGGCGATTTCGAAGCGGTGATGCGCGCCTGCGCGGCGCCGCGCAAGGATGGGCCGGGCACCTGGATCTCGGACGAGATCATCGCCGGCTACACGGGCTTGCACAAGCTGGGCTACGCGCATTCGTCGGAACTGTGGCTGGACGGGGAACTCGTGGGCGGCGCGTATGGCGTGTCGATCGGGCGCATGTTCTATGGTGAATCGATGTTCGCGCGCGTCACGGATGGTTCGAAGATCGCGCTAGCCCACCTCGTACGGTTTTTGCAGGCGCGCGGCGTGACCATGATTGACTGCCAGCAAGAAACAAAACACCTGGCCTCGCTGGGCGCGGCGCCCATTTCACGCGCGCGCTTCCTGGCCCACGTCCGTATTGCCATTGAAACAGCGCAAATCACCGACTGGCATGCTGCGCCGCCCGCGTAAAAAAGCTATGATATCTGTACGCAGACATCCATTGCCGCGGCCAGACCAGACAGGATCAGCATGACGCACCTGAACGAACTACCGTTTGCCACCCTGCAGTTCTACACGACGGCACCCTACCCGTGCAGCTACCTGGACGACCGCCAGGCGCGCTCGCAGGTAGCCACGCCTGCGCACCTGATCAACAGCGACGTGTATTCGGAACTGGTGCGCAACGGCTTTCGCCGCAGCGGCATTTTCACCTACCGCCCGTATTGCGATGGCTGCCAGGCCTGCATCCCCGTGCGCGTGGTGACGCAATCCTTCGCGCCCAACCGCAACCAGCGCCGCGCCTGGAGCCGGCACGCCGACCTGCAGGCAGGCGTGGCCACCCTGTCCTTCCTTGACGAGCATTACGAGCTGTATCTGCGCTACCAGAGCACGCGCCACGCAGGCGGCGGCATGGACCAGGACAGCCGCGACCAGTACGCGCAATTCCTGCTGCAAAGCCGGGTCAACACGCGCCTGGTGGAATTTCGCGATGCCGAAGGTACCCTGCGCATGGTCAGCATCATCGACGTGCTGGCCGATGGCCTGTCGTCCGTCTACACCTTCTTCGACCCGGACGTGCCGGGCGCCTCGTACGGCACCTATAACGTGCTGTGGCAAATCGCCCAGGCGCGCGAACTGGGTCTGCCGTACATCTACCTGGGCTACTGGATCGCGCAAAGCCCGAAGATGGCCTATAAAATCAACTTCAAACCGCTGGAAGCGCGCATCAAGGGACAGTGGGTGATCCTGTAAAAAAGGGGCTTGCGCCCCTTTTTTACTGATCTTCCTTACTTGCTCTTGTCCGGAAACGCCGGACGTGCAGGCCGCACGGGCGGGTTCTTTGCCAGCTCGGCCTGGATCACTTCAATCGCTTTTTCCAGTTGCGGATCACGGCCGGCGATGACGTCGGCTGGCGTTTGCTCGACTTCGATATCGGGCGGCACGCCTTCGTTTTCCACGCCCCAGCCGTTTTCGCGCGTCCAGAAGGCCAGGTTCGGTGCCGTGATGAAGCCGCCGTCCATCAGCACGGGGAAGCCGAGGATGCCCACCAGGCCGCCCCAGGTCGCCTTGCCGATCAGCGGGCCCATGTTGTTTTTGCGGAACATCCACGGCAGCAGGTCGCCGCCCGAGCCGGCCGTCTCGTCGATCAGCATGGCGCGCGGCCCCTGGATCGAGGCCGACGGCGTCTTCATGTCGGCGCCATAGCGCATGGTCCACCAGGCGATTTCCTTTTTCTGCAGGATCTCGATGTAGTAATCGGCCACGCTGCCGCCGCCATTGAAACGCTCGTCGACGATGATGGCCTGCTTGTCCGCCTGCGGGAAGAAATAGCGTTTGAAGTAGGTGTGGCCCAGGCCCGCCGTATTGGGCACGTACACGTATGCCACTTTGCCGCCCGTCGCCGCATTGACCTTGCGCATATTGCCTTCGATCCAGTCGCGGTTGCGCAAGGCATCTTCGGTCGGCACGGGCACCACGGTGATGGTGCGCGCACCCTTGCCGTCGGCCGATGGCCCCACGGTCAGGTCGATGGCCTTGCCGGCCGTGTTCTCGAAGGCGCTGTAGATATTCGTCGGCGGCGTCAAAGGACGGCTGTCGACGGCCAGCAGGTACTCGCCCGCCTTGACGTTCAGGCCCGGCTCCGTCAGCGGCGCGCGCAGGGCCGGATTCCAGTTCAAGCCGCCATACACTTTCTTGAAGCGGTAATGGCCGTCACTCACTTCATAATCGGCACCCAGCAAGCCCCCCGGCACCTTCTTCGCCTCGATAAAATCGTCGCCTCCGCCACCGCGGTGGTGGCCCACGGCCAGTTCGCTGCACATCCACTGGATCAACCGGTTCAGGTCGGCGCGGCTGGACAGCTCGGGCAGGAAGACGGCGTACTTGTCACGCATGGCCTTCCAATCCACGCCATGCATGCCCGGATCATAGAAATAGTCGCGGTTGATGCGCCAAACTTCATTGAAAATCTGCGTCCATTCGGCGCGCGGATCGGCTTTTACTTCGATGGCGTCGACCTTGATCTTGCCTTCGCCCGGCGCCAGCAGCTTGCCCGTGGCCGAACCCATGGCCCAGTTATCCTTCTGGCGGTACAGCAGCTTCTTGCCGTCGGCCGAGACCTCGAAATCATCGGCCTCCGCCACCACGGTTTCCGCCTTGCGCTCCTTCAAATCGAAGCGCTGCACGGCCTTCTTGCCGTCGCTTTCGCGCAGCAAAAAGATCTGCCCTTCGGCACCGGCGGCCAGGCTGGAGAACTGCGCGGCCGGCAGCGGCAAGTCGACGATGCGCGTGGCGATGCCGTCGAAATCGATGCTGATCGGCGCCACGGGCGCCACGACCACTTTCGGGTCATCGCGGCCCGTCTTCGGATCGACCTTCGCTTCGTTTTTCGCTTCCGGCTCCACCTTCGCCGTGTCTTTTTTGACGTCAGCGTTGGCGGCCTTTTCCTCGTCGCTTTCCTTGATCAGGGGCGACGGCAAGTCGCGCCGCAGCACGGCCATCCACACGGTGCGCGTCACCAGGTTGTCTTCATTCTGCTGCGAGAACCAGTTGTTGCTGGGCCCCGCATTGGTCGAAGCGAAGAAGTACAGGTATTTGCCGCTCTTGTCGAACACGGGTTCGGCCACGTCGGACAGGCCATCGGTCACCGGCATCGACTTGTTCTGCTCGACGGAATAGATATACGCGCTGCGCGTGTAGGTGGGCGAATTGAGCGTGTAGGCCAGCGACCGCGAATCGGGCGCCCACGAAGCGCGCATGCTCTTGTCGACGCCATACATCGGCTCCGTGGCGATTCTTTGCAGCTTGCCCGTGCCAATGTCGATCACATACAGGCTCCAGCCATTGTCGGCAAACGCGATCTTCTTGCTGTCGGGCGACCAGACGGCGTTGTCGTAAAAGCCGCTGCCATTGAGCTTGAATTTTTTCACCGCGCCCTTGCCGTCCTGGGCCCGCACATGCAGCGCGTATTCGCCGGACTCGTCCGAGAAATACGCGACCGAACGGCCATCGGGCGACCAGATGGGCGTGCGCTCGTGGGTGCCGGCCGTCTGCGTCAGGTTGCGCACGTCGCCCTTGTCGGCGGGGATGGTGACGATCTCGCCCCGGTATTCGAAGGCGACGCGCGCGCCCGATGGCGAAATCGACGCATCGCGGATGTATTTCGCGTTCTTGACCCAGCGGGGGCGTGCCTGCCCCAGGTCGCTGGCCACGCCGATGGTGAGCTTGTGCGCCTGGCCGCTGGCGATGTCAAACGCGTGCAGATAGCCGGCCTGCTCGTAGACGATGGTGCCGTTCGCCGCCGAGGCGTTCAGCACGGGGAAATCCGTGTGCTGCGTCAGCTGGCGCACGGCCTTTGTTTTGACGTCGTAGGCAAACAGGTTGAATTCGCCGTTGCGGTCGGAGCGGAAGTACACGCTGTCGCCTATCCACATCGGATCGACGTCGTTCGAGCGCGTGGTCGGCTGGGGGATTTTTTCGATGGATTTGTCAGCCGAGGAAAATAGCCACAGCCAGGAATTGGTGCCGCCCCGGTAGCGCTTCCACTGCTTGAAGGCCGGCATCAGGGGGTTATAGGCGATGCGCTTGCCGTCCGGCGAATACGTGGCGCGCGACGCGTTGGGGATTTCCAGCTGGGTCTCTACTCCGCCCGTCACCGGCACCGTGAACAGCTTCTGGAAGCGGTTGTTGAAGGCGGCGCGGGGCGAAGTGAACATCACGGCCTGGCCATCGGGCGTGAACGATTGCGCCAGGTCTGCACCGGGATGGAAGGTCAGGCGGCGCGGCACGCCACCCGCCGCCGCGATCACATACACGTCGACATTGCCGTCGATGTTGGCGCTGTATGCGATCTGGCTGCCGTCGGGCGAAAAGACGGGGTTGGACTTGTCGCCCAGGTCCGACGTCAATCGCCGCGCGCCGCCGCCGTCCAGGTTCGACAGCCACAGGTCACCCGCATAAATGAAGGCGATATGGCGGCTGGAGACGGCCGGTTCGCTCAGCATGCGGGTGTCTTGCGTATTGGGCAGGGCGAGGGCCGGGTGGCTCAGCAGCAGTGCGCTGGCGGCGGCGATGGCGGTCAGGATGCGTGTCTTTTTCAATCGATGTCTCGCTTATTGTGTAAGAAAACAGAGGATGTCAACAGTCTGGGCTGGACTCAATGTTGCTTGAGGCCAATGACAACTATACACCGGAGCCGGCGCGGAACACGGTAAAATACCGGCAATTACATAGCCGGCCACCAGCCCTTCCCGGTGGCCAGCACACCTACTCAAAGCGCCCCATGTCCGAAAAATTCCTGTACTCCCTCGCCCGCCCGCTGCTGTTTTCGATGGATGCCGAAGCGGCCCATCATCTCACCCTGCCTGCCCTGAAACGCGCCAGCGCGCTGGGCCTGACGAAGCTGGCAGGCAAACCGGCAGCCGATCCGCGCACGGTGATGGGCATCACCTTCCCCAATCCCGTGGGCCTGGCCGCGGGCCTGGACAAGGATGGTGCCTACATCGACGCGCTGGCCGACCTGGGTTTTGGCTCCATCGAAGTGGGCACCGTCACGCCGCGCGCGCAGGCCGGCAATCCGAAACCGCGCATGTTCCGCCTGCCGCAGGCGCAGGGCATCATCAACCGCATGGGCTTTAACAACGGCGGCGTGGACGCCTTCGTGGCGAATGTGCAGGCGTCGAAGTTTTACCAGAACCGCGCCGGCGTGCTGGGCCTGAACATCGGCAAGAACGCCGACACGCCGATCGAACGGGCGGCCGACGACTACCTGCTGTGCCTGGAAAAAGTCTATCCTTACGCCAGCTATGTGACGGTGAACATCTCGTCGCCGAACACGAAAAACCTGCGCCAGCTGCAGGGTGCGTCCGAACTCGACGCCCTGCTGTCGCAGCTGAAGCAAGCGCAGGCGCGCCTGGCGGACCAGCACAAGCGCTACGTGCCGCTGGCCCTGAAAATCGCCCCGGACATGGATGGCGAACAGGTGAAAAGCATCGCCGAGTCGCTCACGCGCCACCGGATCGACGGCGTCATCGCCACCAACACGACCCTGTCGCGCAGCGCCGTGGAAGGCATGCCGCACGGTGCGGAAGCGGGCGGTCTGTCGGGCGCGCCCGTGTTCGAACTGTCGAACAATGTCATCCGTTTGCTGAAGGCAGAACTGGGCGACGCGCTGCCCATCATCGGCGTGGGCGGCATCATGCAAGGCAAGGATGCCTTGGCCAAGTTCGAGGCAGGCGCACAGCTGGTGCAGCTGTATAGTGGCCTGATTTACGCGGGCCCGGCGCTGATCAAGGATTGCGCGCGCGCGCTGCGCGGCAAGCAGCCAGCATGATAGATAAGGTCAGACTCGGCTCCAGCAGCCTGGAAGTGAGCCGGATCTGCCTGGGCACGATGACCTTCGGCGAACAGAATTCGGAAGCCGAAGCGCACAGCCAGCTCGATTACGCGCTGGAACGGGGCATCAATTTCATCGACACGGCGGAGATGTATCCGGTGATGGCCAGCGCGCAGACGCAGGGCAGCACCGAGCGCTACATTGGCAGCTGGCTGAAGAAAAGCGGCAAGCGCAGGCAGATCATCCTGGCCAGCAAGGTGGCGGGGCCGAACTCGCGCATGCACTGGATACGCAAGGGCAAGACGGACCACGACGCGGTCAACATCCGCGCCGCCGTCGAAGACAGCCTGCGCCGGCTGCAAACGGAACACATCGACCTGTATCAGTTGCACTGGCCTAGCCGCAACCTGCCCATCTTTGGCGCCAGCGTGTACAACCCGCGCAAGGAACACGCCTCGGTCGCCATCGAAGACACGTTGGCCGTGCTGGGCAAGCTGGTCGAGGAAGGCAAGATCGGGCACATCGGCGTGTCGAACGAATCGTCGTGGGGCGTGTGCGAGTATATCAAGCAGGCGGAACTGAAAGGCTTGCCGCGCATCGCGTCCATCCAGAACCTGTACAACCTGACGGCGCGCCATTTCGAGACGAGCCTGCTCGACGAAACCTGCCACCGGGAAAATGTCGGCTTGCTGGCCTACAGCCCGCTGGCGTTCGGCCAGCTGACGGCGAAATACCTCGACGATCCGCAGGCCAAGGGCCGCCTGACGCGCTTCCCTGCCGGCTGGAGTCCCCGCTACGTGCGCCCCGCCACCATAGCGGCAGCCAGCCAGTATGCGGCGCTGGCCCGCGCGCACGGCTTGACGCCAGCGCAACTGGCGCTGGCCTGGTGCTACTCGCGCTGGTTCGTGGCCTCGACCATCATCGGCGCCACCAGCGTGGCGCAGTTGCAGCAAAATATTGATGCCCATCAAGTCACGCTGTCACCAGAACTGGTGGCGGCCGTCGACGCCATCCACGCCAGCTTGCCCAATCCGGGGCAGTAAACGCCCGCCGCCTGGCGGCGCATGCCGCCGCCAGGCTACCCACCCTCCTCGCAGATAGTCGTATTTATACAACAGCTGGTCATTTACTGCTGTGCAGCATTGCAGCCTTGCCATACCCGGTCGTATGCTGGAAACGAGGCCATATGCGCTACTCGCGCCATTTTGACGTCTTTCAGATATTTATTGCATATCGATAGACAGAACGATTCGTAAGCACGCCACGTACCCACTGTTAATCTGATTGCATCACCGGACCGCCATGGTTCGCGCAACCACCAACCGAAGAGATATTGTCGATGAGTTCAAGCACCGCCCGCTCCCAGTTTCCCGCCCTGCCCGTAAAAACCGTTATCGCCGCCAGCCTGATCGCCTGCTTCAGCCTGCCGATGCATGTGCAAGCGCAGCAAGAACTGCCGGCCGAAGGTGAATTGCAATCGGTGGTGGTCACCGGCACCTTCGCCAAGAACCGCCGCACCATCGACTCCGAATCGCCGGTCGACATCCTCACCTCGCGCGACCTGCAAAGCACGGGTTCGGGCGAACTGGCCACCGTGCTGGCACGCCTGCTGCCATCGCTGAACTTTGCCCGCGCCACGGGCGCCGACGCCAGCGACGCCGTGCGTCCGGCGCAATTGCGCGGCCTGTCGCCCGATCAGACCCTGGTGCTGGTGAACGGCAAGCGCCGCTATACCTCGGCCGTGGTCAACGTCAACGGCTCGCTGGGCCGCGGCTCGGCGCCCGTCGACCTGAACGCCATTCCCCTGGCCGCCATCGACCACGTGGAAGTGCTGCGCGATGGTGCGGCAGCCCAGTACGGCTCCGACGCGATCGCCGGCGTGATCAACATCATCCTGAAAAAAGGCGCGGCCGGCGGCGATATCGAAGTGGGCTATGGCCAGACGCAGGAACGCGACGGCAAGCAGAAATCCATCAAGGGCTCGGCCGGCTTCGCCCTGGGCGACGACGGCTGGGTGCGCGTCTCGGCCGAAGTGGCGGAACGCGATCCGACCAACCGTGCCGGCGCCGACTTCCGCAATCCGCTGGAGCCGCGCTACGGCAAGGTCAACCAGCGCTACGGCGACCCGGAAAGCAAGCCGGCGACGATTTTCCTCAACAGCGAATACCGCATCAACGACAATATTGACTGGTATGCCTTCGGCAACTATGGCAAGCGCGACACGTCGGCCGCCGCTACCTGGCGCACGGCCCTGATCCAGGACTCTGTCACCAAGGCGTACTCGCAGCGCACGCCGATCTATCCGGAAGGCTTCTTGCCGCTGCAAAACAGCACGCTGACGGACCAGTCCATCGTCACGGGCTTGCGCGGCGAAGCGGCCGGCTGGCGCTGGGATGCCAGCCTGAACTACGGCAGCAACAAGTTCGAACTGGACCTGGACAACACGGTCAACCAGTCGCTGGGCGCGAACAGCCCCACGCATTTCTATGCCGGCTCGCTGAAAAACGAACAGACGGTATTCAACCTGGACGCGGCGCGCGAATTTCCCGTGTCTTACTTTACAGGCCCGCTGACAGTCGCCGTGGGCGCCGAAGCGCGCCATGAAAAGTACAGCATCGGCGCCGGCGACGCAGCGTCGTACTCGGGTAGCGGCTCGCAGGGCTTTGCCGGCTTCCGTCCTGCCAACGCAGGCAGCCACTCGCGCCACAACGAGTCCATCTATGTGAACCTGGAAGCGGAAGCGACGAAAAAGCTGTCCGGCGGCGTGGCGCTGCGCCATGAGCGTTACAGCGACTTCGGCAGCACCACTTCGGCCAAGGGTTCGGCGCGTTACTCATTCACCGATGCGCTGTCGCTGCGCGGCACCGTGTCGAGCGGCTTCCGCGCGCCATCGCTGGCACAGCAGTACTACACCATCACCACCACCAACTTCCAGGTCGTCAACGGCGTCAACACGCCGATCGAGACGGGCACCTTCGCCGTGAATACGCCGCAGGCGCGCGCTCTCGGTGCACAGGACCTGAAACCGGAAAAGGCCCGCAACTACAGCCTGGGCCTGCAGTTCCAGCCCAGCCGCAACTTCACGACGACAGTCGACGCCTACCGCATCGATATCGACAACCGCATCCTGTTCTCGGCCAATCTGATCCTCAACAATGATTTGAAAAGCATCCTGGCCGCCCAAGGCACGCCGGTGGGCTCGGGACGCTATTTCACCAACGCCGTCGATACGCGCACGGAAGGCGTGGACATCGTCAGCACCTACCGCATCGACCTGCAGGACAAAGACCGCCTGGACCTCACCGTGGCGTACAACCATAACAAGAGCACGGTACGCAAAGTCGCCGACAATCCGGCTATCCTGACGGCCAACAACCTGAAACTGATCGACCGCCAGAGCATCGACCGCATCACGGTGGCGTCGCCGAAGGACAAGTTCAGCCTGGCCGCCGACTACGGCTTCGGCATCTGGAACGCGCACGGCGTCGTGACGCGCTACGGCAGCTTCACCGTGCCGCAAAACGATATCAAGCTGGACCAGACGTATGACCCGCAATGGGTGCTGGATGTCTCCGGTTCCGTGAAACTGGGCAAGAACTGGCGCCTGGTGGCCGGCATCGACAACGTCACCAACCGCTACCCGGCGCAAGTGACGAGTGCAGGCAACCTGAGCGTCAACGGCACCCAGCCGTACAGCATCTTCGCGCCGAACGGCTTCAACGGCCGCTATTACTACGCCAAAGCGGGTTATAGCTGGTAATAGCTGGTAATAGCTGGCAATAGCAACACAGCACGGGAGGCATCAGCCTCCCGTTTTTCATTCCAGCCTGCACACTGGCGTACGGGTGGCCATCCTGGCAGGCAATCGGCTACCATGGGCCTTCTTTCCTGACGATGGATAACCATGCCCAGCTGGCATCTGACCGACGCTGCCGAACTGGCGGCGCGCCACCCTTACACCTTCTATAAACCACCGCCCGAAGCCATCGCCCAGGTGCGCCCAGGCGACGTGGTCAAGCTGATCTTCGCCTTTCACAGCGACGATCCGCAGGCGCCGGGCGCCGAGCGCATGTGGGTGCTGGTGGAGACGGTGGACGCCAACGGCCATTTCACCGGCAAGCTCGACAACATGCCCGGCTACATCGCCGATTTGCACGCCAAGGACCCCGTCGCCTTCGAAGCACGCCACATCATCAACACGCAACACGACGATGACGACAATCTCGTCAACCGCTATGCGGGCCTGTGCTTTGTGACAAAACGCGTGCTGGAAGACGGCGCGCCCGTCGGCTATCTGTACCGCGAGGAACCCGACAACGTCGACGACAGCGGCTGGCGCTTCACGGCCAACGACGAGAGCGACGACTACATCAACGACAGCGCCAACGTGGCCCTCGTCTCGCTGGGCGCCGTGCTTAGCGTGGACGACCGTTTTATTGCGCTGCTGGATTCTCCGGCAGGGTCAGCCTATGCTTTCGACCACAAGACGCAACAATTCATGGCGGTTGAGGAATGACAACTGATGAACTGAAAGACTTTTGCGCAGCCCTGCCCGGCGCGCAAGCCGTGCTGTACGGTGCGCCGTCGAATATCCTCGTGGTTGCAGTGGCGGGGAAAAAATTTGCGTATTTCAAGACCAGCATGCCAGAACAATGGCGCTTCAGCCTGCGGGTCAGCGCGGAACGCTTTATTGAGCTGACGGACATGCCGGGCGTGAAACCGGCCCGCTACATGGGCCGCTTTCACTGGGTCACCATCGTCGATGTGGCGCGCTTCCCGGCCGATTACCTGCTGGAACTGGTGCAGGATTCCCATGCGCGCGCCGTGGCCAGCCTGACGCGTGCGCAACGGGCAGCCATCGGCTAGAGGGCTTCTTCTCCGGCCACGGCGCGGTCGATGTCTGCGCGCGTCAAGTCCGGCGCCAGTTGCAGGATGAACTCGTAGGCGTAGGCGCGCAGGTAGGCGCCACGGCGCACGGCCAGGCGCGTCGTGTTGGTGGCGAACAAATGCGACGCTTCCACCGCCCGCAAGCCCTTGTCGCGGCCATGGTCGAAGGCCATCGAGGCCACGATGCCCACGCCCAGGCCCAGCGCCACGTATTGCTTGATGACGTCGGAATCCATGGCCGTCAGGATGATGTCGGTGGCCACGCCCGCCTTGGCGAACGCATCGTCGATATGGCCGCGCCCCGTGAAACCCTTGTCGTAGGTAATCAGCGGATATTTCGCCAGGTCTTCCAGGCGGATGGGCGCATGCTCGAGCAGCGGGTGGCCGTCCGGCACGACGATCAAATGGCTCCAGCGGTAGCATGGGAACGACACCAGGTCGGGGAACTGGCTCAGGCCTTCCGTGGCGATGCCGATATCGGTCTTGCCCGACAGCACCCACTCCGCGATGTGCTCGGGCGCACTTTGTTGTAGTGCAATACGCACGTCGGGATAGGCGGCACGGAAGCCCTGCACCACTTTCGGCAGCGCATAGCGCGCCTGCGTGTGCGTGGCCGCCACGGACAAAGTCCCGCTGGTCTGGCCGCTGTATTCGAGGCTGGCCTGCTGCAGGTTTTCCGCCTCGATCAAGAGGCGGTCGACGATTTTCAGGATGCCCTTGCCCGGTTCCGTCAAGCCAGTCAAGCGCTTGCCGTTGCGCTCGAAGATGACCACGCCCAGCTCGTCTTCCAGTTCGCGGATTTGCCGGCTCACGCCCGGCTGCGACGTGAACAGGGCATTCGCCACTTCCGTCAGGTTGTAGCCGCGGCGGGCCGCTTCGCGGATCGAGCGCAGTTGTTGAAAATTCATAGTGTTCCAGCCTCAGGTTCTTGTCGGTTCAACGAACACGTGTAATCGTTTCGGGCGGACAACTAGCGTCTCGCCCTCTTTGAGTTGCAGATGGGTAAAACGCTCATTCGACATCACCGCTTCGATCAGCTCGCTGTTATCGACGCGCTGCAAGTCCAGCTGGGCCAGCGGGCCGATCGCATGGGCGCGGCTCAGCTTGACCACGATGCCTTCGGCGCCCTGCGTGTAACGGTCGATTTCCAGGTCGTGCGGACGCACATAGGCCGTGCCCTTGCTGTCGCTCACGCCCGCATAATCGGGCACCTCGAAGCTGGCGTCACCGGTGGCCATCACACCGTCATGCACGCGGCCGTGGAACAGGTTGACGTTGCCCAGGAAGCCGTAGACGAAAGGCGACGCCGGGTGGTTGTACACTTGCTCCGGGGAACCGAGTTGCTCGACGGTGCCCTTGTTCATCAGCACGACCTGGTCCGCCACTTCCAGCGCCTCTTCCTGGTCATGCGTGACGAAAATGCTGGTGACATGCAAGTCGTCATGCAGGCGGCGCAGCCAGCGGCGCAATTCCTTGCGCACCTTGGCGTCGAGCGCGCCGAACGGTTCGTCCAGCAACAGCACGCGCGGCTCGACGGCCAGCGCGCGCGCCAGGGCGATACGCTGGCGTTGCCCGCCCGACAGTTGCGGCGGATAGCGGTCGGCCAGCCAGTCCAGCTGCACCAGTTCCAGCAAATCTTTCACCTTGCGACGGATCTGGTCTTCCGACGGACGCTCGCTGCGCGACTTCACGCGCAAGCCGAACGCCACGTTTTCGAACACCGTCATGTGCTTGAACAGCGCATAGTGTTGAAAGACGAAACCCACCTGGCGCTCGCGCACGTGGCGGTTCGACGCGTCTTCCGCGTCCAGCAGCACCTGGCCGCTGTCCGGATGTTCCAGGCCGGCAATAATGCGCAGCAAGGTGGTCTTGCCGCAACCGGACGGGCCCAGCAGGGCCGTCAATTCGCCGGCGGGAAAGTCCAGCGAGATATTGTCGAGGGCGACGAAATCGCCGAAACGCTTGTGGATGTTTTTAACTGCGATGGTCATATCAGTGCTCCGTAGAACGTAAGGCGGAATCGTCGGCGTCGCTCTCGTTCAAACGCCATTCAATGAAAGCTTTCAAGGCCAGGGTCACCAGGGCCAGCAAGGCCAGCAGGGAGGCGACGGCAAACGCGGCAGCAAAGTTGTACTCGTTGTACAGAATCTCCACCTGCAGCGGCATGGTGTTCGTTTCGCCGCGGATATGGCCGGAGACCACGGACACGGCGCCGAACTCGCCCATGGCGCGCGCATTGCACAGGATCACGCCATACAGCAAACCCCACTTGATGTTTGGCAAGGTGACGCGGCGGAACGTATTCCAGCCCGACGCGCCCAGCACGAGGGCGGCCTCTTCCTCTTCGCTGCCCTGCGACTGCATCAGCGGGATCAGTTCGCGCGCCACAAACGGGAAGGTAATGAAGATGGTGGCCAGCACGATGCCGGGCACGGCAAACAGAATCTTGATGTCGTGCGCCTGCAGCCACGGGCCGAACCAGCCCTGGGCGCCAAACATCAGCACGTAGATCAGGCCGGAAATCACGGGCGAGACGGAAAACGGCAAGTCGATCAGGGTCAGCAGGATGCTCTTGCCGCGGAACTCGAACTTGGCGATGCACCAGGAGGCGGCCACGCCAAACACCAGATTCAGCGGCACGGCGATGGCTGCCGTGATCAGGGTCAGCTTGATGGCGGAAATCGCGTCCGGGTCGATGATGGCGGCGATATACGCTTCCCAGCCCTTCTTGAACGCTTCGGCAAACACGGCCACCAGGGGTACGATCAAAAAGGTCGTCAGGAACAGCAAGGCGATGCTGATCAATACCGTGCGCACCCACACAGGTTCCAGCACGACGGGGCCGATATTCGGCTCAAAACGGCGCGCTGTCGGCCGCGCCTTGTCCACGCCAGCGGCGGCAGTCGTATTCGTACTCATGATTTCTTCGCCTTTCCGCGCGTCCATGCTTGCAGCAGGTTAATTGTCAACAGCAGCAGGAAGGACGCCACCAGCATCACCACGGCAATGGCCGTGGCGCCCGCGTAATCGTATTGTTCCAGCTTGGTAATAATGAACAGCGGCGTGATTTCCGACACCATCGGCATATTGCCGGCGATAAAGATCACGGAGCCGTACTCGCCCGTGGCGCGGGCAAAGGCCAGCGCAAAGCCCGTCAGCAGCGACGGCAAAATCGTGGGGAAGATGACGCGGGTAAACGTTTGCAGCGAATTGGCGCCCAGACTGGCGGCCGCTTCTTCCAGTTCCTTTTCCGCGTCTTCCAGCACCGGTTGCACGGTGCGCACGACAAACGGCAAGCCGATGAAGGTCAGCGCCACCACCACGCCCAGCGGCGTGAACGCCACCTTGATGCCCAGCACGCCTTCGAGGAACTGGCCGAACCAGCCGTTCGACGAGTACAGGGCCGTCAGGGTGATGCCGGCCACGGCCGTCGGCAAGGCGAACGGCAAGTCGACCAGCGCGTCGATGATGCGCTTGCCGGGGAATTTATAGCGCACCAGTACCCAGGCCAGGATGCCGCCAAACACCACATTCAGCAGGGCGGCGATCAGCGAGGCGCCAAATGTCAGCCGGTATGACGCCATCACGCGATCGGACGTGACGGCGCTGAAGAAGGCGTCCCACGTCATGGTGAAGGTTTTCAGGAACACCGACGAGAGCGGTATGAGAACGATCAGGGCCAGGTAGAAGAGCGTGAAGCCCAGTGACAGCTTAAACCCCGGCATGACCCGAAACGGCGCTCCGCGCGCCTTGAGCGGCGCTGCTGATGCTGATGCTGCAGACATAGAAACCCCTTCTTATTACATTTTTGAGTTATAGAGTGCAATATTCACATGCAATCGTTATAAAAAGAACTAACCATTTCTCATTTGCTTAGATGGATTTCGCATACTTGCTGGCAGAATCGGCGGACGAAAAAAAAGGCTATGTCACCGTAAGGTGTGGGAACTCTCCCATGGTTGCCTTCAACAATGTTTCTGGGGAGCGGATGCGTCCGGCGTCGAGTATCCAGCGCCACCCCAGATAATTCGG
>NZ_JBNYXS010000033.1:0-52767 GCF_051380775.1 Janthinobacterium pasteuri
GACCATAGCAAGTTGGTCCCACCCCTTCCCATCCCGAACAGGACCGTGAAACAACTTTGCGCCGATGATAGTGCTGCAACCAGTGTGAAAGTAGGTTATCGTCAGGCTTGTTATTCGAAAAAACCCCCATCGGTGATCCGCTGGGGGTTTTTTTACGTCTGCGGGTTTTATCCCAGCCAGCGATTGCCGGGTTTTTGAAAGGGATATCTTGTCTGCTTTGCATACACTGGAACAATTACGCGCTGGCCAGCTGGCCGGCGTGCACCGTCTGAAGCTGTCCTGCGGCTTGACTGACTTCCCCCGTGAGATTTTCGACCTGGCCGATAGCCTGGAAATCCTTGATTTGTCCGGCAATGCGCTATCCTCCCTGCCCGACGATTTACCGCGCCTGCACAAGCTGCGCATCATTTTTTGTTCCGATAATTTGTTCGCCACCTTGCCTGCCGTGCTCGGTTCATGCCTGGAACTGAGCATGATCGGTTTCAAGGCGAACCGGATACGCCAGGTGCCGGCTGCAGCCTTGCCGCCCAGGCTGCGCTGGCTGACCCTGACCGACAATGCCATCGAAGTCTTGCCCGACGAATTAGGCAAGTGCGGGCAATTGCAGAAACTCATGCTGGCAGGCAATTGCCTGAGCCACTTGCCCGCGTCCCTGGCAGATTGCCGCCAACTGGAACTGGTACGCATTGCCGCCAACCGTTTTACAGCGCTGCCCGACTGCCTGCTGTCGTTGCCGCGCCTGAGCTGGCTTGCGTACGCGGGCAACCCGTTCACGGAAGTGCGCGAACTGGCGGTCCTGACCAATGCCGGCGCGGCGCGTGTGGCATGGCAGCGCCTGGCATTGGCGCAGCAGCTGGGCGAGGGCGCATCGGGCGTGATTTACCGTGCCCGCCTGGATGGGCGCGATGATGTCGCTGTCAAAGTGTTCAAGGGGGCGATGACCAGCGACGGCTTGCCGCGCAGCGAAATGGCCGCCTGTGTCGGCGCCGGTGCACACGCGGGCCTGATTCCCATCCTGGGCACCCTGGACGGGCATCCGCAAGGGGCGCATGGACTCGTCATGCCGCTCATCGATGCGGCTTTCGGCAACTTGGCGGGACCACCTAGCCTGGACTCATGCACGCGTGCTGTGTATGCCGATGGCGCGCGCTTTGACGCGCCGCAAGCGCTGGCGATTGCCCATGGCATCGCCTCGGCCGTGTGCCAACTGCATGCGCGCGGCATTCTGCATGGCGACCTGTATGCACACAACATCCTGCATGCGGATGATGGCAACTGCTTGCTGGGCGACTTTGGCGCCGCATCCATGTTTGTACCCGGCTCGCCACAAGGAGACTTGCTGCAGGGCATAGAGGCGCGCGCCTTTGGCGTGCTGCTGGGCGAGCTGATCGCGCATGGCGCAACACCCTTGCCCGTCTTGCAGGCCTTGCAGGAGGCTTGCCTGCAAGAAGACGTGTTGCAGCGGCCCAAGTTCGACGTGATCGAACGGGCATTGCTGACAATGTGCCAGGCATAAAAAATGGCGCAGCCTTCGCAGGCTGCGCCATTTTCATTTCAGGCTGGCAATATTCAGCCAGCTACCTGGATTTCTTTTTCCGGCAGAGCGATCTGGTTGTCGACGCTGAACTGGTAGTCCTTGAAGACGTGTTCGGCCGTCAGGATCTGGTATTCGCCGTTGTCGAGCTTGTGCGTGGTGTCCTTCAGACGATACGTGTAATGGCCGCAGGTCCAGCAGTTGAAGTTGCGCATGTGCGTACACAGGCAAGTCTTGTCCATCACGACGACGGCTTTTTGCTCGGGATGGGCCGCCACTTCGCGGTTGTACGAGTTGATATAGGCACAGTTGCCGGTTGCGTCGAGCAGGTAGCCATACGATTCGCAGCCTGGACGGATGCCGGCGCCGATGGCTGGCGTGTTCTTCAGCATGCGCATCGGGTAGCCCGTCGGCGAGACGCCATTGACGATGATGTCTTCTTCCGAAGCCTTGTAGTATTCCTGCTTGACCTTGTTTGGCAAACCACATTCCTCGGTGACGGTGAAGCGCGTCGCCACTTGCACGCCCGCCGCACCGGCTTCCAGGAAAGAAACGGCATCGCTGCCCGTGAAGATGCCGCCAGCAGCGATCAGCGGGATGTCCAGCTGTTCCGTTTTCAGATAGGCCAGCAGTTCAGCGGTAATCGTGTGCAGGTCGTAATTGGCCCAGTCCATGCCGAAACCCAGATGGCCGCCGGCCAATGGTCCCTCGACGATAATGAAGTCGGGCAAACGGTCCAGCTTGGCGTTCTTGCGCAGGAAAATCTGCAAGGCGCGCACGGACGAGACGATGATGCCCAGCTTGGCATCGCGGAAACGTGGATGGTCGGCCATCAAGGCAAACGAACCGAAGTGCAAGCCGGCGGACAGGGTGATGCCATCGATGCCGGCGTCCAGCGCCGCATTCAGGCGCACGCGCAAGGTTTCGCGGGGGCCATTCATCGTCAGCTTTTCCATGCAATTGACGAAGATCAAGCCATCGCCTTTTTTCGCTTCCATGGTGCGGCCGATATGCAGGCGTTGTGCTTCCGCCAGGCGCCCCAGGTCGAACTGCACCACGGCCTTGTCGCTGTTATTGATGTTGAATTTGTACAGTTTCGTCTTGTCTTTGACGAAGGTGGTGTCGAAACGACGATCCGACACATCTTCCACCATGGCATCGGAGATATGCCCGATACCGTTCAGCCGCGCCGCTTCCAGGGCCAGCTCCGACGTGGAAATATCCACACCCATTCCGCCTATCATGATGGGCACATATTCTTTTTTGCCAAATCGCAGGCGGAAATCATCAACACGTTTCATTGCTATCCTTAGACTACCGTGGTTATCACTGAGCCAGATGTACGGTCAAGCCCGCTGCCGGTCGGGCGCGCGGGCGCATGTAGCTGTGCGCAGCTTCAATTCTACCCCAAGCGGGCAGGGACTCCGGGGCAGCTTGCCACCATGCGGGTGCAAGCACGTGCCGGATCGCCAGCCTCATCGAAATTAATCGCGGAAATTGTTAAATTCCAGCGGCATGTCGGGCACGTCCTTGCGCAGCATGGCCATGGCCGCTTGCAGGTCGTCGCGCTTGGCGCCTGTGACGCGCACGGCTTCACCCTGGATGCTCGCTTGTACTTTCATCTTGCTATCCTTGATGACGCGCACGATTTTCTTGGCATCATCCGATTCGATGCCATTCTTGATCTTGATGATCTGCTTGACCTTGTCGCCGCCGATCTTCTTGATGTCGCCTTCGTCGAGGAAGCGCACATCGACCTTGCGTTTGGTCAATTTGTTCGTCAGTACGTCGCGCACCTGGCTGAGCTGGAATTCCGAATCCGCAAACGCGGTCAATTCGTTTTCCTTGTGTTCGACGCGGGCATCGCTGCCCTTGAAGTCGAAGCGCGTCGTGATTTCCTTGTTGGATTGCTCGACGGCATTCTTGACTTCGATCATATCGGCTTCGGAGACTACATCAAATGATGGCATGGTCTGTTCCTTTTCTTGTTAAAGCGAGCGCGCGCTCGGCGCACTGGGCCTTGGCGGCTGATTCTGCGCCATGGGACGGCCCTGTTAAAGATGCGACATTTTAACGGACAACGGACGGCCTGCCCTTGTCTTGCGCTGGTTTTTTGTCGGTTTCACTCTATAATCGAGCAAAATAATCGCTATCCCTTGTCTGCAGAGCTCACCATCGAACACAATTACTCCCTCCAGCGCCTGAATACCTTCGGCATCACGGCCAACGCGGCCGCCTACGTACGCATCACTTCGCAGGCCGAATTGCAGGCCGCGCTGCAAGATCCCGCCTTGTCCGCCATGCCGCGCCTGATACTGGGCGGCGGCAGCAATATCGTCCTGACCGGCGACTTTCCCGGCGCCGTGCTGCACATGGCCACGCGCGGCATGCGCCTGGCGCAGGCGGACTTCGAAACCATCCTTGTCACGGCCGCAGCCGGTGAAAACTGGCACGACTTCGTGCAGTGGACCCTGGCACAAGGCGTGGGCGGGCTGGAAAACCTGTCGCTGATCCCCGGTACCGTGGGCGCGGCGCCTATCCAGAATATTGGCGCGTATGGCGTTGAAATCAAGGATTATCTGCATAGCGTGAGCGTCATGCACAGCGCCAGCGGCATCGTCTTTGACATGGACCGTGACGCTTGCCGTTTCGCTTACCGCGACAGCATCTTCAAGCAGGCAGACGGGCGTGATCTGATCGTGCTGGAAGTGACGTTTGCCTTGCCTGCCGAGTGGCAGCCGAATTTGCGCTACGCGGAACTGGCACAGGCCGTGGCCGAGCGCAATCTTGCCGAGCCGACGCCGCAACAAGTGGCCGACACGGTAATGGCAATACGCCGGCGTAAATTGCCGGACCCGGCCGTGATTGGCAATGCGGGCAGTTTCTTCAAGAATCCCGTGGTGTCACGAGAGCAATGTCTTGCCTTGCTGGACCGTTTCCCCACGCTGGTGCACCATGCGCAAGCCGATGGCACGGAAAAGCTGGCAGCCGGCTGGCTGATCGATCAGTGTGGCTGGAAGGGAAAAAACCTGGGGCCCGCGGGAGTGTATCCCAAGCAGGCACTGGTTCTGGTGAATAATGGCGGCGCTCGTGGCGCGGACATTACCCGGCTGGCGGCAGCGATACAGGATGATGTAGAGGCGAAATATGGCGTGCGCCTGTCGCCCGAGCCAGTGTTTGTTTAATCAGGCAAAATGGCAGACATAATCCAGTGTCTCGATGGTTTCAATATCAAAATAGCTATTGCCCGGCACCTTGAATTGCGTGCCCGCGCCATAGCTGTTCCATTCGGTCGCATCGGCCAGGCGCACCTTGCACGAGCCGCCAACGATTTCCATCGTTTCCGGTGCGCCCGTGTTGAAGCGCAGCGAGGACGGGAAAATTACGCCCACGCTTTTCTTCGTGCCATCGGCCAGGATGACGTTGTGCGAGACGCACTTGCCGTCAAAGTAGATATTCGACTTCTTGACGACGCTGACATTGTCCAGTTGTGTGCTCATACTTCACTTTCCCTCAGTTGAAAATCAGTTTTCGATGCCATCGGCGCTCAACACGCTGTTGCGTCCGCCGCGCTTGGCCGCGTACAGGGCTTGGTCGGCGCGGTTGATCAGTTGCTCGACCGTCGATTCAGGAGAAGGCACGATGGTGACCATGCCGATCGAGATGGTGACGATGCCCATGCTGGCCGCCGGGTTCTTGATCTGCAAGCCCTCCAGGTGGCGCCGGCACGCTTCGGCGATCAGCAAGGCTCCTGCAGCCTCCGTTTCGGGCAGGATCAGGGCGAATTCCTCGCCCCCATAGCGGGCCGCCAGGTCAGCCGGGCGCTTCAAATGTTCCGTCAGCACGGCGGCGACCTTTTTGAGGCACAGGTCACCCGCCAGGTGGCCAAAGTGATCGTTATAGCTTTTAAAATGGTCGATATCGCAAAATAGCAGGCTCAGGGGCGTCTTGTCGCGCTGGCCCCGCTGCCATTCGAATTGCAGTGTTTCATCGAAGCGGCGGCGGTTGGCGATGCCCGTCAAGCCATCGAGGGCGGCCAGTTTCTGTAACTCAATATTCGCATCGGCCAGGTTTTTTTGGCTTTCGCGCAGGAAACGAAATGCCTGGTCGCGCTGCAGGCGGCTGATATGCGCGTTGGAATGGTAGCGTATGCGCGCCAGCAACTCCAGGCGGTCCGGCAGTTTCACCACGTAATCATTGGCGCCGACGGCAAAGCTGTGGGCCTTCAGTTTCGGGTCATCCTTGGCCGACATCACGATCACCGGCACATGCGCGAGCGCCGCGTTTTCGCGGTACAGTTGGATCAGCGCGAAGCCGTCGCTGCCCGGTAGCACCAGGTCTTGCAGGATGACGGTCGGTTGCAAGCGCAGCGCCGTGTCCAGCGCCTGCGTGGCGTCGGTCACGTAATGAAATTCGATATCCTGCTGGTTGCTCAGCATGCGCCGGATTGCCTCGGCAATGATCAACTGGTCGTCCACCAGCAACACGCTGACCTTGAATTCAGTCAATGCGGACTCATGCTGGGTGATACAGGAGGAAAGTTCTGACATTGCATTCTTTTCAGATGTTAGGGGAGGGCTCCCACCCGTTGTTGAGTTTGGCGCCCAGGCGGCTGCGCAGGCTGGCGCCTATTCTATCCAATGGCAGGATTTGCTGCGCGGCATCGAGTTCGGCCGCGGCGCGCGGCATGCCGTACACGGCACTGCTGGCCTGGTCTTGCGCTATCGTCGTCTTGCCCGCGCGGCGCATGGCCAGCAAACCGTCGCCGCCATCGCGGCCCATGCCTGTGAGCAACACGCCGATGGCATCACCGCGCCAGTGCTGTGCCACGCAATGAAAGAAGACATCGACCGAAGGACGGTAAACATAGTCGCGTGGTGCTGCATCGTAACCCAAACGATAATTTTGATCTAGCCGCAGGTGGTCATTGGTCTTGGCGACCAGCACACTGCCTGCCACCAGTTCGTCGCCCTCGGCGATCACGCGCACCGGCATGTCCAATTGATCGTCCAGCCATTTGGCAAAATGCGAGGCGAAGGTTTCATCGATATGCTGCACCAACACGATGGCGCAGCCGGGCGGCGCGGTCCAGCCGGACAGCACCTTGGCCACCGCTGACGGTCCGCCCGTCGAAGCGCCGATGGCCACCAGGGTGGTGACCTGGCCGTCGCTGCGTTCGCCATTGGCTTGCATCGGGCGCGGCGACGGCGCTTCGGCGCTGTGGCGTATCAGCTTGCCGATGGTCTTGATCTTGGCCAGCAACTCGCTGTCGCCACCCACTTGACCCTGCAGTACGGGGGTGGCCGTGACGTCGAGCGCGCCGGCGCCCAGCGCGCGGAAGACCTGGTTGACATTGTCTTGCGGGCGTCCTGTGACGACCAGGATGGCGCACGGGCTTTGCTCCATGATCAGACGCGTCGCCTCGACGCCATCCATCTCCGGCATGTTCAGATCCATCAGGATCAGGTCGGGGCGGTTGCCCTCGCACATGCGCACCGCTTCGAGTCCCGTGCGGGCAATCCACAGCACCTGGTGTTCCTGCGTGCTGGCTACCACCCGGCGCAGGGCTTCGGCGGCCATGGCGACATCGTTGGCAATGGCAATTTTCATGAGGTACGCTTCATAAGCGGGCATCTCCTATCAGGTCCGCCACCGCGTCGAGCAAGGTCTCGTCGTGGAAGCTGCCTTTGGTCAGATAATAGTCGGCGCCGGCGGACAGGCCGCGTGCGCGGTCTTCCGGGCGGTCCTTGTACGAGACGATCATCACCGGCAGCTTGTGCAGGTGCAGGTCCTTCTTGATCAGCGACACCAGTTCGATGCCATCCATGCGTGGCATGTCCACGTCGGTGATCACCAGGTCGTACTCGCCGCTGCGCACCACGTTCCAGCCGTCGATGCCGTCGATGGCCACGTCGACTTCGAAACCGCGCGCCAGCAGCAGCTTGCGCTCCATCTCGCGCACCGTCAGCGAATCGTCGACCACCAGGATGCGCTTGGCGCGGCGCTGCTGCGCGTGGCCCGCCTGCGCCAGCTGGTGCAGGCCGCCCTCGTGCAGCAGTTTGTCGATCGACAGCAGCAAATCGGGCACGTCGAGGATCAGCACCGGCTCGCCATCATCGAGCAGGGCGGCGGCGGAAATGTCGCGCATCTTGCCGAAGATCGGATCGATCGCCTGCACCGCCAGGCTTTGCTCGCCGCGGATGGCGTCGACCACCAGCGCATAGCTTTGCTTGCCGCGCCCGATCACCACCACCGGCAAATCGTCGGCGCTGCTGGGCGTTTCGCCCAGATCCAGCACCTGCGCCGCCGACACCAGGCCCAGATGCTCGCCCTTGAGTTCAAAGAACTGCTTGTTTTCCAAGGTATGGATGGCCGCTTGCGGCACGCGCACTACGCTTTCCACCTTGACGATGGGGATGGCGTAGGCTTCGCCCTGCACGTCGATCACCAGCGCGCGCACGATCGACTGCGTCAGCGGCAGGGTAATCAGGGCGCGGAAACCGCGTCCCGGCTCGGATTCCAGACGCACCGTGCCGTTTTGCTGGCGTATCGTCTCGTGCACGATATCGAGGCCCACGCCGCGGCCGGACAGCTGGTTGGCCGTCGCTTTCAGGCTGAAGGCGGGCAGGAACAAAAATTCCAGCAGCTCGCCCGGCGACAGCGCGGCGGCCATGGCGGGGCTGGCCATCTTGCGCTCGATGACGGACTGGCGGATTTTTTCCAGGTCGACGCCGCGCCCGTCGTCGCTGATCTCGATGCTCAGCATGCCGGCGCGGTGGCGCGCTTCCATGCGTATCGTGCCCAGCGCCTCCTTGCCGGCGTCGATGCGCTCGTACGCGCCTTCCATGCCATGGTCGATGGCGTTCCTGAGCATGTGGTTCAGCGGGCTTTCGATCTTCGCCAGGATGTCGCGGTCGACCAGTGTGTCTTCGCCTTCGATCTCCAGCTGTACTTCCTTGCCCAGGCTGCGCGCCAGGTCGCGCACCATGCGCGGAAACGCGTGGATGCCGTCGCGGAAAGGGCGCATGCGCAGCGCCAGCACTTCGTCGACCATGCCCTGCGAGACGGCCAGCAAGCGCCGTTCATAGGTTTCGATATCGGCGATGTGCGCGAGCATGAACTGCTTCAGGGGTTGCGTCTTTTGCAGCGCCAGCAGGGATTTTTCCATCAGGCCCGGGTCGCCCGAGCGGGCAATGGCCTCATGCAGCTGTTCGATGGCGGAAAACAGGCTGCTCTGGTTGCGCTTGAAGCGCTGCAGGGCGCCGATGAACGGGTGCATCTGGTGCGCATTGATGCGCGATTCGCTGGCCAGCGACAGCAATTTGTCGAAGTTCTGCGCCTGGGCCTTGGCTGGCGCGCCGGCACGCGGCGCGGGCGCGGCTGCCGACTCCACTTCCTCGTCCGCCATGCTGCCTGCCACGCTCGCTTGCAGTTCGGCGGGGGACGGCGGCAAGGGTGCTGCTGCCGGCGTTGGCGCCAGCATGGGAGAAGGTAGCGAGGGCAGGGCCGGCAGTTCGGGCAGCTCGGCGATGCCGGCGATGGCGTTCAGGGTCTGGTCGATCTGCGCCGCGTTGGCGGCCAGCCACGCTGCGGTGCCCGCATCGTCGAGGCGTGACAGCTGCACGATCAGGTCGACGCCCGACAGCAGCACATCGACCCGCTCCGGCGTGAGTTTCAAGCGGCCATGCTGTGCGGCGACAAAGCTGTCTTCCATGCCATGTGCCAGCTGCACCACCACTTGCAGGCCGACGATGGCGGCGGCGCCCTTGATCGAATGCGCCGCGCGCATCATCGATTCGACGGCGCCGGCGTCGCCCGCATGGCGCTCCATGGCCAGCAAGCCATCGGTGAGAATCTGGGTCTGGCTGTCCGCTTCCATGCGGAACAGGTCCAGCATGGAAAAGGCACTCAGGTCGCCGTGCTGGTCCTGGCTCATCGTAATAGTCTCGCAAGTTGAAAGCCGATCAGCGCCGTGTCCAGGCAGCCGATGCGCATGTCGCCCTCGGTGATGACGCCCGACAGAAAGCGCAACAGGCCCTTGTTGATGGTGGCCGCCGGCGTTTGCAGGCTGCCCGACGCATAGCGCACGATGCCGTGCAGGTCGGCCACGGGCAGCGCGTAGGCTTGCTCTTCCCAGCGCATCAGCAGCAGGCGCGCAAAGGTGTGGCGGCCCTTGGCCGGTGGCGCGCCCTGTTCGTCGATGCCCAGCAAACTGGCCAGCGACATGCACGGATACAGCTTGCCGCCGATATTGACGATGCCAGACAGGCCGCGCCCGCTGCGGTGCGGCAGCACGTGCGGCTTCGCTTGCGGCGCGACGGAGTCGAACACGCGCGTGGGCAGCGCCAGCCATTCACGGCCGATGCGGAAGGCCAGCGCCGAGCTGTCGCGCACTTCACCGCCGGCATCGATCTGGCGGAAGTGGCTGGCCCAGTCGCGCTGATAGTGTTCGTCCACGGGCCGCTGCAGGTTGTGCTGGGCGGCGCCCGCATACACGTCGCAGTTACGGCAATGCACGTTGGCTGGCAGCCTGGGACAGCTCTGGTCGCCGACCACGCCGGTATGGTTCCAGCAGTCGTCGATGCTGGCGGAGGACTTGGTAGCGATGAGGTTTGTCATGCATGCCCCTTAGTTGGACGCCTGGCGGCGCTGGTAGATGCGCGCCGCACGCGCCTTCAGGGTGGCGGCGGCCGTGTGGTTGCCATTGCGTTCGGCCAGCAGCGACAGGTGGCACAGCGCTTCGTAATGGTCCGGCTGCAGGTAGATGCAGCGGCGCCAGTAATCGTCGGCCAGATCCATCTTGCCAGCCAGTTCATTGATGATGCCCAGCATGAAATACGCTTCCGCCGCCTCGGGCACGCGGGCCAGGTGGGCATGGCATTTTTCACCGGCTTCGCGCAACTGGCCACGGTCGGCCAGCAGGCGCGCCTCGGCCAGCAGATCCGCCGGTGGCTGCGGCGCCTGCACCGGCACGGGGCGCGGACGCGCCGCCGGCCCAGGTGCGGCGCGGGCCGGCGCGGGCCGTGGCGCGGGCGGTACGCTGCGCAGCGCGCTCGTCGGCGGCGGCAAGGCGGCCACCTGGATCACGGCGGCCGGCGCCGCAGTTTCCTTTTTCAGGGCGAAGGCCTGGCGGAACTGCAGCGGCGCAAAGCCGTTCTGGCAGAACGAGGGCACTTCCGCATAGCCGGCCAGCAGCATGCCGTCGTCGGCCAGCAGTGCCGACAGATTCTGGCTGGCCGCGCGCGTGGTCGGCTTGTCGAAGTAGATCAGCAGGTTGCGGCAAAAGATAACGTCGTAATGGCGGCTGTAGGTGGCCGTATCGAACTGCAGCAAATTGCCCTGCCTGAAGGTCACCTGGTCGCGCAAGGCGTCGATGATGCGGTAGGCGTCGTCGGCCACGTGCGTGAAATAGCGCTCACGGAAGGCCACGTCCTGCGCGCGGAAGGCATTGCGGCCATACACGCCCGCCTGCGCCCGCTCGATGCAGACGGGACTGAGGTCATACGCGTCGATGCTGAACGCCTGTTTCGGCACGCCGCCGTCGCGCAGCGCCATGGCCATCGAATACGGTTCCTCGCCGCCAGCGCAGGGGATCGACAGAATGCGCGTGGTGCGCCCGCGTGCCCAGCGTTCCTGGACCAGTTCGACGCTGGCGTAAAACGCCTGCGGGTCGCGGAACAGCCACGATTCCGGTACCACCACCAGTTCGATCAATTGCGTCATTTCGGCCGGCGTGAGCGCCTGCAGATAGGCTGCACTATCGCTAAAGCCCGTTTGCTCCATGCGCTGGCGCACTGCCCGCTCGGCCACGGCTTTGGAGACGGACAGGCCGGTCGCGCGGCGCAGCAGGGCTTGTGCCGTCATGCCGCGCTCGCATCTTGAAACAGCAGCGCGCGCACGTCGGGCGCCAGCAGGTGTGCCAGTTCGACCAGCTGCACGATACCGTCGGCGTCGCTGGCCACCTGGCCCAGAAACGGCGCCGTCGCCACGCCGCTGTCTTCAAGCTGTTGCGGGTCGATGTCGGTGATGCCGCGCACCTGCGATGCCATCAGGCCCAGCGCATGCGTGGCGCCGCCAGGTGCGCGGTAGTCGACGATGATGATGCGCGTGTCAAAGTGCGCGGCAGCAGCCGGCAGCCCGGCCAGGCGCGACAGATCGATCACGGGCACGGGCTTGCCGTGCAAATCCATCAGGCCGGCCACATAGTCTGGCGTGAGCGGCAACTGCTTCAGTTCCAGCAGCGGCAGCACGCGCACGATGCCGGCCAGGGGCAGGCCATAGCGGTCGCGTCCGATGTGAAAGAGCAGCACTTTCATGGGGTCAGATGTTCACGGCGAAGGTCGAGACGCTCGACTGCAGGTCACCCGCCGCATATTGCAACTGGTGCACCGCCTCGCTAGTGGCTTTCAAGGATTCCACCGTTTGCTGGGTGGCGTCGTTGAGCTGCATCATGGTGTCGGAAATCTGCGACGCGCCTATCGCTTGCGACTGCATGCCTTGCAGCACGGCATCAAATTGCGGCGTGAGCTTTTGCACCTGGTCCATCACGGACGACAGCTGCTCGGCCACTTGCCGCACTTCACCCACGCTGCGGCGAATTTCCTCAGAGAATTTATCCATGCCCATCACGCTGGCCGACACGGCCGACTGCATTTCCTTGAGCATTTGCTCGATATCCCAGGTGGACACAGAGGTCTGGTCGGCCAGGCGGCGAATTTCAGTTGCCACCACGGAGAAGCCGCGGCCCGCTTCACCCGCCTTTTCTGCCTCGATGGCGGCGTTCAGCGAGAGGATATTGGTCTGGTCGGCCACCTTGGTGATGGTGATCAGGACGCTATTGATATTGCTGGCCTTTTCCGACAGGGCGGCCAGCTTGGCGTTGATGGAATCGGTGGCCGAGACCATGTGCTGCATGGTCGAATCCATCCGCTTGAGGTTGTTTTGCGCTTCGGCCGTGGCATTCGTCGTGTAGTCGGCCACGGCCGTAGCGTCTTCCATGGTTTTTAGCAACTGGCTTGTATTGGCCGAGATTTCCTTGGTGGTGCTGAGAATTTCCACGCTGGTTTGCGCTTGCTCAATACCCGTGGCTTCCTGCTGGCGTGCCGAGGCAGCGATTTCCGTGGCGGACGTCGTGACCTGGATGCCGGCCTTTTGCACATTGTTGAGCAGGCTGCGCAGGTTTTCAAACATCTTCTCCAGGCCGTTGCCCAGCTGGCCGATGGCGTCGCTGCCCGTGATGCTGACCTTGCCCGTCAGGTCGCCCGAGGCCGCCTTCGACACCACTTCCAGCAGCGAATCGACCTTGGCGCGCAAGGTATTCGTGGCGGCCAGTTCGGTGGCCTGGTTGTCCTGGATAGTTTGCGCCATGCGGTTGAACTCTTCTGCCACCTTGCCCAGCTCGTCGCGCGAGAGGATGGCGGCGCGCGCGTTTTGCTCGCCGCCGGCGATGCGCCCGACGGCGTCCGTCAGGCTGTTCAGCGGACCGAGGATGGAACGGGCCAGCAGGTAGGAAATGCCCAGCGCCAGCACCACGCACAGCAAGCCGCCCAGCGCCAGGGTCAGCAGCATGGCTTCCTGCAATTTTGCCGTGGTAGCCGTGCGTTCGGCCAGCAAGCGGGTTTCGTCGGCTGCGACTTCTTCAAGCAGCTTTTTCGCCTGCTTGACGGCCGGGTAGCCGGTCGTCGGCATGCTGCGTGCCACCTCTTCCGTGGCGCCTGGCGCATTGCCCAGCTTGCGGCGCTTCTCGATCAGCGGGGTGATCCAGTCCTTGACCCAGGTCGTGGTCAACTGGTCGATCTTGCGGAAGCGCTCCGACTGTGCTTTGTTGTCGGCGGTCATGCTGATGGCTTTTTGTATGTGCTGGCTCAACACTGCCGTTTCATCTGTTTCTGGCGTCAGCGAGGCTTCGTTGCCAGTCAGGATGAAACCGCGTACGTCCACCTGGATTTGCAGAATGTAATTGTGGATTTTGTCGATCTCGACCAGCACGTCCATCGTGTGGCGGTCCCACGCATTGGCTTGCGACAGGCGCGAAAAGTTGTTGTAGGCCACGCACAGCAGGATCAGGATGATGGCCACGATCGAGCCGAAGCCCAGGTACAGTTTATTCTTGATACTCAGGTCTTTGAACATGGTGGCTCCGGAAGCGGGAATTTTTCGACTAAATTGCACTGTAGCATTTTGCCACGCGGACAGCAAAATGGGGGGATGGCGGGGCGTGCAAGTCCGTAAATCGTGGCCGAGAGTGCTCCAGACGAAAAAAAGCCGCCCGTAGGCGGCTTTCGGCGGGCGCAGGAGGGGTTGCCTCCCGGCAGGGGATTACTTCTGGCCGCGTTTTTCGCGGGCGATGGCGGCGATGCGCATGCGCAAGGCGTTCAGCTTGATGAAGCCGCCGGCGTCGGCCTGGTTGTAGGCGCCGCCGTCTTCGTCGAAGGTGGCGATGTTCATGTCGAACAGCGAGTCTGTCTTCGAATCGCGCGAGACGACGATGACATTGCCCTTGTACAGCTTGATGCGTACCCAGCCGTTCACGGTTTCCTGCGTATGATCGATCAGGGTTTGCAGGGCAACGCGCTCGGGCGCCCACCAGTAGCCGTTGTAGATCATCGACGCGTAGCGCGGCATCAAATCATCTTTCAGATGGGCCACTTCGCGGTCCAGGGTGATCGATTCGATGGCGCGGTGGGCTTTCAGCATGATGGTGCCGCCCGGGGTTTCATAGCAGCCGCGCGATTTCATGCCGACGTAGCGGTTTTCCACCAGGTCCAGGCGTCCCACGCCATGCTTGCCGCCAACCTTGTTCAGCTCGGCCAGCACGGTGGCGGGCGACATGCGCACGCCGTTGATGGCGACGATATCGCCTTTTTCGTATTCGATGTCCAGGTACTCGGCTTCGTCCGGCGCCTTTTCAGGGCTGACGGTCCAGCGCCACATGGTCTCTTCCGCTTCGGCGCTCGGGTTTTCCAGGTGGCGGCCTTCAAAGCTGATGTGCAGCAAGTTGGCGTCCATCGAGTAGGGCGCGCCGCCGTTCTTGTGCTTCATGTCGATCTCGATGCCGGCGTCTTCCGCGTATTTCAGCAGTTTTTCGCGCGACAACAGATCCCACTCGCGCCATGGGGCGATGATTTTCACGCCTGGCTTCAGGGCGTATGCGCCCAGTTCGAAACGCACCTGGTCGTTGCCCTTGCCGGTGGCGCCGTGCGAAATGGCGTCGGCACCCGTGGCGTTGGCGATTTCGATCAGGCGCTTGGCGATCAAAGGACGGGCGATCGAGGTGCCCAGCAGGTATTCGCCTTCATACACGGTGTTGGCGCGGAACATCGGGAAGACGAAATCGCGCACGAATTCTTCGCGTACGTCTTCGATATGGATGTTTTCCGGCTTGATGCCGAATTTGATGGCCTTGGCGCGCGCCGGTTCCAGTTCTTCGCCCTGGCCCAGGTCGGCCGTGAAGGTGACGATTTCGCACTGGTAGTTATCTTGCAGCCATTTCAGGATGACGGAGGTGTCGAGTCCGCCGGAATAGGCCAGGACTACTTTTTTAATGTCGCTCATATTGCTTCCAGTTGTCGTTGTCGATGTATGTATTGCGATGCTGCCAGAATCTATGCACCTGGCGAATTAGTTGATTTTACCGAGTAACAGGTACTCGATCAGCGCTTTTTGCACGTGCAGACGGTTTTCCGCCTCGTCCCACACCACCGATTGCGGGCCGTCGATCACTTCGGCGGCCACTTCCTCGCCGCGGTGGGCGGGCAGGCAGTGCATGAACAGGGCGTCGGGCGCTGCGCGGGCCATCTTCGCGCCATCGACGATCCAGCCGTCGAAGGCGGCAATACGGGCCGCGTTTTCCGCTTCGTAGCCCATGCTGGTCCACACGTCCGTGTTGACCAGGTGCGCGCCTTCGCAGGCGTCGGAAGGGTTGGCGAAGAAGGTGTAGCGCTCGGTCTTGACTTGCGACAGGTCGATGTCGTAGCCCTTGGGCGTCGACACGTTGACGTGGAAGCCGAACACTTCGGCCGCCTGCAGCCACGAGTACAGCATGTTGTTGGCATCGCCGATCCAGGCGACGACCTTGCCGGCGATCGAGCCGCGGTGTTCGATGTAGGTGAAGATGTCGGCAAAGACCTGGCACGGGTGGTGTTCATTGGTCAGACCATTGATCACCGGCACGCGCGAATTGGCGGCGAAACGCTCGATGATTTCCTGGCCGAAAGTACGCACCATGATGATGTCGCACATGCGCGACATGACCTGGCCCGCATCTTCCACCGGCTCGCCGCGGCCCAGCTGGGAGTCGCGCGTGTTCAGGTAGATGGCAGCGCCGCCCAGCTGGTGCATGCCGGCCTCGAAAGACAGGCGGGTGCGGGTCGAGTTCTTTTCAAAGACCATCACCAGGGTGCGGTCGATCAATGGGTGGTAAATTTCGTAATTCTTGAACTTGCGCTTGATCAGATGGGCGCGTTCGATCACATATTCATACTCTTCCAACGTGAAATCGGAGAACTGGAGGTAGTGCTTGATCGGTTTTTTTGTCGACATAATGACCACTTGAAGATGCGCAGACCGCCGGCGGCGTGCCTTTCCCGCCGGGTTGCATCAGCGTACAACATCTCGTCTGATGACTGCCTCGCCCGGCGCGCTGCTGTGTTGATCGGTGCCCGCGCCTGTTTGTCGCGCGGGTCGATGCGGTTTGCCAAGTTGTAAATCATGCAATGGCAGGGACTTCAGCTATTCAATTATAAGGGTTTTGCTTTTAGATTGGAAAGACTGGCCGGACGGGGACTTGTGCAGGCAAGTGGCCGCGTCCAGCCAGGGTCTTGCCGGCTCAATAGATGTTGGCCGGGGTGGCTGCATCGATCTGCGGCGCTACCAGCGGCAGATCGAGCGTGAAACGCGTACCGGCGCGGCTGCTGGCGACCTGAATGGTGCCGCCCAGCAGGGCTGTGACGATGTTGTAGCTGATCGACAAACCCAGGCCGCTGCCGCCCTGGCCCAGCTTGGTAGTAAAGAAGGGGTCGAAGATGCGCGACAGATGCTGTTCGGCGATGCCGCCGCCATTGTCGGCGAAGACGATCTGCACGCGCGCCCCATCTCGCGTGGCCGACAGGTGCATGCAGCCCGTGCCGGCGGTGCCATCATTGGACGCGGGGGCAAACGCGTGCAGCAGGGCGTTGTTGATCAGATTGGTGATCACCTGGCCGAACGGGCCCGGATAGCTGTCCATGGCGATGCCGAATGCGATGTCCGTCTCGATGCGGTGGCCCGAGCTGCGGATGCGGTTCATGACGGTGGCGATGATTTCATTGCTCACTTGTTGCAGGTCAAACTGGCGCCGCTGTTCGGTGGTGCGGTCGACGGCCACCTGCTTGAAGCTGTTGACCAGGTCGGCCGCGCTGTGCAGGCCGCGCATCACCAGCGCTGACGCCTTGCCCGCATCCTCGATATAGGCGGACAGGTCGGAGCGGCGCAGGCCGGGACCGTTCATCAGGCGCTCCACGTCTTCCGTCTTTTGCTGCATGGTGCTGGCGATCAATAAACTGTTGCCGATGGGGGTATTGAGTTCATGCGCCACGCCGGCCATCAGGGAACCGAGGGCAGCCAGTTTTTCCTGCGATACCAGTTGCGCCTGGGCATCTTGCAATTGCCGGTAGGCGCTGGCATTGTCGAGCGCGATGGCGCCATACGCGCACAGGGTGCGGAAGATCAGGCGCTCGCGTTCGCCGTAGGCATGGGCATGGCAAGCCTGCACCGTCATCACGCCCAGTACGCGCTCGCCCACCATCAGCGGTACGTACAACACGCTCTGATTATGCAGGGTGCCCGGGACGGTGTAGGCGTGGCGCTTGGGCGGTACTTGATCGATATACACTTCGCGCCGGCCCAGCAGGCAGCGCACGGAGTAGGCGCGTGGATTGCTCAGGGGAATGGCATTGTCGGACAGGGGCCGGCCCGCTTCCATGCCGTGCGCGCGGCGCAGCGCCGTGCCCGCCGCATCGAGCATGTAGACGGCGAAGGTGTTGACTGGCAGTAAAGCGTGTACGTGTCGGTCGAGCACCTGGAACACGGCGCTGGCGTCGAGGTGGGTGGTGATTTCCTGGCCGATGGCCGACAGCCGTTCCAGCGTGTCGCTGGTTTGTTGCAGCACTTCGGCGCGGCGCGCTTCGGAAGCGGCCAGTTCGCGGTGGTGATAGCCTTCCGAGCGCGCATGTTCCGTCTGGTGGTAGACCTGCATGGCGGTGGCGCGGTTGCTGGCCTGCTGGGTGTGGCTTTTTTCGCGCGCCACGCCCGCATCGAGGGCGATATCGTAGGCGCGCGCATAGTCGCCCGCATGCGCGTATTCGCGCGCCAGCGCATCGAGCAGTTCCCCGGGCGGCACATAGCCGTCGATGGAAGCGGCTACCTGCAGTGCCTGGTGCAGAAAATGCAGGGCCGGATTGCGTTCCTGCATGCCTGCCGGCGGCGCCAGCTCGTGGCGCGCATGTAGCATGGACAAGACACGCAGCGCCGCCACCTCTTGCATGGCGTCACCCTGCTCCGTGGCCAGCTGCCGCGCCCGCTCGGCTGCCTGCAACGCTTCGTCCGGGCGGTCCAGGTAGGACAGCGCGTGGGCGCTGCCGCGCTGCGCCATGCTGCGGAAATCGGCCTGGCCCAGCGCTTCGGCGCGCTGCGCCAGGCGGCTGAAGGCGTCGAGCGCCGTGTCGTAGTCGCCCTTGTCCAGGCTCAGTTCGCCCAAGTGGAACAGTGCGTTGGCATACGTGCGCGCACCCGACACGGGCGCCAGGATGTGCAGCGCTTCGCGCAGCAAGTCTTCGGCGGTGGCCAGGCGTCCCAGCTTGCGCATGGTTTCGGCCGTATGCGTCTGGCAGGCGCCGATGCTGCGCGGCCAGCCGGTGGGGCGCGCCAGGTCCAGCGCGCACTGCATCCATTCGAGGGCCGATTCGTTGTCGTTGAGGCTGGAAAAACAATCGCCGATATTGATGGCCGCCGTGATGGCGCCGCGCAGCTGGCCGCTTTCCAGCGCCGCTTCATAGCTTTGCATGTAGTGGCCGGCGGCCGCGCCCAGGTCGCGCGACGTATGCGCCAGCAAGCCACGGACGTCATGCACCCAGGCGGCCAGCGGCGCAGGCAGCTTGCCGCTGGCGCTGTCGGCCTGGAAGTGCTTGCCCCAGCGCGCCTGTGCGGCTGGCGCATCGCGCAAGACGGCCCAGCGCGCTATGGCCGCGTCGGCCAGGCTGGCACGCATCGCATCGCCGGCGCCGCGCGCTTGTTCGGCAGCGGCCAGCAGTTCGGCATCGCAACGGGCATGGTCGCCGCGGTCGACGGCGATCGACGACAGCAGCCAGTGGGCGTCGGCGCAGCCGGAGCCGTCGCCGTACGCGCACAGGATGGCGTGCGCTGCCATGGCCAGGCTTTCCGCCGCATCCAGCGAACCTTGTAACCATGCAACTTCCGCCTGTACCAGATGAAGGCGCGCGCGCGCCTGTTCCAGTGCGGCCGGTTCCAGGCCAGCCAGTGGCAGCAGCCTGTGTGCTTCCTCACTTAGCTGAATTGCTCTAGTGCAATCTCGCTGGCGCAAATGCCAGGACAGCAACAGCAGCAGCGGTACACGCCCGGCGCCGCGCAACGGCAGCAATGTGCTTTCCCACTGCGCTACGTCATGTTCGAGCGCGAACATTTTCATTCAAGCATTCTCCCCGCAAACAGTGGCGCCAGCCTGCAACCGCACAGGCCATGTGTGATGGCATTGTAAGCTGCATTCAGGGCAATTGTTCAGTGTGCCGTACAGAATTATTCATGCGGCATGGTGCCCCACACGGGGGCGATTTGCCCCCGGCGTTCGATGGCTGGCGCTGCGCGCGCTGTCAGTACAGCGTTTGCGCCGATTCGTGCAGCAACTGGCCATACAGGGTATGGCGCATCTTGGCGATCTTGCCTTCAGACAATGCTTGCAGGATGGCACACTGTGGCTCGATCAGGTGTCGGCAGTTGTAGAACTTGCAACCGCCCAGGTAGGGCTGGAATTCGCGGAAGGCCCGCTCCAGCATGCCTTCGGACAAGTGGTACAGGCCGAATTCCTGGAAGCCGGGCGAATCGATGATGGAACTGTTGGCGCCCAGTTCGTCGAGCTTGTACAGGCGCGTAAAGGTTGTCGTGTGCTTGCCCGTGTCGAGCGCGGCCGAGATTTCGCGCACGGCGATGTCCGCGTCCGGCACCAGCAGGTTGATCAGCGACGACTTGCCCATGCCCGACTGGCCGATCAGGATCGACGACTGGCCCGCCAGCAGCGGCGCCAGGGTGGCCACGGCATGTTCGGGTTCGGCGCGCGCCGACACTTCATCGACGGGATAGCCCATCGAGGAATATGGCAGCAGGCGTTCGCGGGCTCTGTCCAGCGAAGCCGTCACATCCGTCTTGTTCAGGATGATGCGCGCCGCGATGCCGGCCGCGTCGGCCGCCACCAGCGAGCGCGAGATCAGGTCGTCGGCGAAGCCCGGTTCCGTCGCCACGACGATGAATAGCTGCGTCAGATTGGCCGCCAGCAGCTTCGATTTGTACTGGTCCGAGCGGTACAGCAGGGTCTTGCGTTCCTCGATGCGGTCGATGACGGCCTGGTCGTTGGAGGTGCGCGTCAGGTGCACGATGTCGCCCACGGCCACATTGGTTTTCTTGCCGCGCGTTACGCATTGCAGCTTGGCACCGTCCACGTCGGCCAGGTAATGGCGGCCGTGTGCGGCGATGATGACGCCCGTCAACTTGCCTTCACTCATGGGGCCACCTGGCTGCTCTGGTAGATGAGGTCTGCCTTGGCGGCGCAGATGAAGTCGTTTTCGGACAGGCCGCCGGCGCCCTGGTTGACCGAGTGCGTGTCGTAGCGCACGGCGCAGGTTTTGTAAGTAATGATGAGCTCCGGATGGTGGTCTTGCGTATGGGTCATATAGGCCAGGGCGTTTACGAACGCCAGGGTCTGGTAGTAATTCTTGAAGCCGAAGTCGCGGCACAGCTTGCCATTTTGCAGCGTCCATTGGGGCAGCAAGGCATGCAGGGTGGCGATGTCCGTATTGCCCAGCGCCTGCTGGCGCGGCGTGCAGGACAGTTGGGCAAGTTCTTGTGAAGTCGATGGCATATTCATGTGGCAGCCCCTTTCAGGTGGCGGATGCGCACGCTGGCCGGCGGGTGCGAGTCATAGAAGGCCGAGTGCAGCGGGTCGGGCGTCAGGGTCGACGCATTGTCTTCATACATTTTCACGAGGGCCGAGACCAGGTCGTCCGCCTGCGTGTGCGTGGCGGCAAAGGCATCGGCTTCGAATTCGTGCTTGCGCGAGCTGAGCGAGGTCAACGGTCCCAGCAGGAAAGTGAAGACGGGCAAGGCCAGCATGAACAGCAGCAGGGCCAGCGCATCCGTCGGCTGGCCCGTCAGTGCCAGGGCGACGGGATCGATGCCCAGGCCCGCGTAGAACCACGGCTGCGTCTTCAGGAAGCCCAGCAGCGCCAGAAAGCCCAGCGAGATGACGAACATCATGGCGATGCGCTTGACGATGTGCTTGAGCTTGAAATGGCCCAGTTCATGCGCCAGCACGGCTTCGATTTCCTGCGGCGCCAGGCGCGACAGCAGGGTGTCGAAGAAGACGATGCGCTTGTTGGCGCCAAAACCCGAGAAGTAGGCATTGCCGTGGGCGCTGCGCTTTGAGCCATCCATGACGAACAAGCCTTTCGAGGCGAAACCCACGCGCTGCATCAAGCCTTCGATGCGGCTTTTCAAGGATTCGTCGGCCAGGGGCGTGAATTTGTTGAACAGGGGAGCAATGACGGTGGGAAACAGCACCATCATCAGCAACTGGAAGCCGCTCCAGACGAACCATGCATACAGCCACCACAGGTCGCCCGACTTGGCCATCAGGGTCAGCACGACCCAGATCAGCGGCAAGCCGATGAGCGCGCCCAGGCCCACGCCCTTGAGCATGTCAGTAAAGAACAGCTTGCGCGCCATGGTATTGAAGCCGAAACGCTGCTCCAGCACGAATTGGCGGTAATAGTCGAAGGGCAGGTCGATCAGGCCGGAAATGGCGGCAAAGGCGGCCATCAGGCCGATCTGGTACAGCATGGGCGAACCCGGTCCCATCCATTGATTCAGGTACAGCGCCAGCCATTGCAAGCCGCCCAGCAGGGTGAAACCGATCAGTACGGCATAGTTGACCAGCAGGGTCAGCAAGCCGAACTTGGTTTTGGCCACCGTGTAGTCGGCTGCCTTCTGGTGCGCGGCCAGCGGGATCTTTTCCGCGAACTCGGGCGGGACGGCAGCGCGGTGGGCCAGCACGTGGCGGATCTGCCGCGAAGCGAGCCAGAAGCGCACGGCCAGGGTCAAAACGAGGACGGATACAAACAAAATCGAAAACGCGAGTGAATACATTCTGTGCCTGTGAGAAAATGGCTGATTATTTAGTTTGATTAGGCCAAGAGAGAATTATGTCACAAGCGACCGACTTAACTGCATCCACCCCCGCACCCATTGTTCCGGCACGTCCAAATGAGATGAACCTGGTCTGGGTCGACATGGAAATGACGGGCCTGGAGCCCGATACCGACCGCATCATCGAGGTGGCGGTGGTAGTGACGGATATGCACTTGAACCTGCTGGCCGAAGGCCCCGTGTTCGTGATTCATCAGTCGGATGAAACCCTGAACAAGATGGATGCCTGGAACAAGGGCACGCACGGCCGCTCCGGCCTGATCGATAAAGTGAAAGCGTCGACCGTGACGGAAGCGCAGGCGGAAGCGGAATTGATCGCGTTCCTGAAGAAATACGTACCAGCAGGCAAGTCGCCCATGTGCGGCAACACCATCGGCCAGGACCGCCGCTTCATGGTGCGCGGCATGCCGAAGCTGGAAGCGTTCTTCCACTACCGCAATGTTGACGTATCGACACTGAAAGAGCTGTGCAAGCGCTGGAAGCCGGAAATCGCCACCGGTTTCAAGAAACACCAGAAGCATACGGCCCTGGCCGATATTCTCGAGTCGATTGAGGAATTGAAGTACTACCGCGAAAATTTCATCAAGTTATAACTTTTCGGATGTTCCAAAGGCGAGGGTGGACCACGCACCATCCTCTCCTTGCCATTCCAGCGCAAACGGTCCCGTTTGCCGCAATCCCGTGATCCACACTGTTTCGCCCTGCTGGCGGAAATATTCCGCGCACTGCCCGAACGGCTGGCCCAGCCGGCACAGTACCAATCCTTCCCCTGCCACTGCGCACCATTGCTCATGGATATCGATCAAGGCCACGGCCGGATCGCCATAGAATTCGCCCAGTTCTTGCCGCCATCCATCAGCAGCGATTACGCTGGCCTGTTCGTACTCGTGCTGGACAATGTATTCGGCGCTGCGCGCCAGTTCCCTGCTGGTCATGCTGTCTCCACGCCGGGCCAGACGGTTTCCTGGTCGGCGCGCGCCTCGGCGATCAGCCATTCGCAGAAGGCATGCACGAGGGGGCGCGTTTCCGCCTGGGGAGAGCGCAGCAGGTAATAGCAGTGGGGGCCGCGCACCGCGTGTTCGAACACGCGCACCAGGCGGCCCGAGCGCAGATCGTCGCCGATCAGGGGACTGGCGGCGATGGCCACGCCCTGGCCGCTGGCGGCCGCATCCAGGCATAAATACGTGTGCGAAAAGCGCGCGCCGCTGTTGCCGCTATTGCCGCTGTAATGCACGTCGCAGCTGTGCAGCCAGCGCGTCCAGTCGATTTCGCCTGGCAGGTGCACTTCCGGCTCGTCGTGCAGCAGCGGATAGCGCAGCAGGTCGGCGGGCTGGCGCAGGCTGGCCGCGTTGGCGCGAAAGCCGGGGCTGCAGACGGCGGAAAACCATTCTTCCATCAATAAATCGACTTTGAGGCCCGGATAGCGGCCCGGTCCCAGGCGGATGGCCACGTCGACGCCATCGCGCGCCAGGTCGACCGGGTGCATCGACGCCAGCACGCGCAGTTCGATTTGCGGATAGCGGTCGCGCAAACGTCCCAGGCGCGGCATCAGCCAGCGCGAGACGAGCGAGCTGGTGGCTGTCACCGTCACCACCTTGTCATCGCCCTGGCGGCGCGTCTGCTCGGACACCTCGGCCAGCTGGTTGAGGATGGGGCCCAGCGAGGCCGCATAGCGCTGGCCGGCGCTGGTGAGCACCACGCCGCGCGGCAGGCGCTGGAACAGCACGATGCCGAGCCACGCTTCCAGCTGTTTCACGTGGTGGCCGATGGCGCCGGCCGAGACATGCAATTCTTCGCCCGCGCGCTGGAAACCTTCATGGCGCGCGGCTGCCTCGAAGGCGTGCAGGGCGGCGAGCGGTGGCAAGGGACGTGACATGGCACTCTTCAAGTGAATTGAGCCTCAGTAATATTCGGCCTATCCGTGAAGAATATTGGTTTGTTTCATTTTGCGCAAGCGAATATGATGCCGTCACTGCGTGAAGTGATCCCGCAATATGATTCACGCATGAATCATCTCCCAGCCTTGCTTGGCATTAATATTTACAACGCTTGGGAAAACCGTCGCGATACGCAGCAGGTTTGCCCAGGTGTACTCAAAGAGGTTAGTCATGTCTGATCGCCGCGCTGTTGCGCTGGTGTTGCTGTCGGCCGCCGGTTTCGGCAGTTCCGCAGTGTTTGCCAAGGCGGCATATGCGTCCGGGGTCAACCCGTCGACCATGCTGGCCTTGCGTTTCGTCATCGCCGCCATGTTGCTGCTGCCGCTAGTGTGGCTGGGCGGCTGGCGCTTGCCGCGCGGCCGCCTGCTGGCAGGCTACATGCTGATGGGCCTGATGTACACGGCCCAGTCGCAAGGCTATTTCAATGCCCTCATGTATGCCAGCAGCGGCCTGTGCGGCATGTTGCTGTACGTGTATCCCGTGCTGGTGACCATTCTGGCGCTGGCGCTGGGCTGGGAAAAGCTGGACCGGCGCATGCTGGTGCTGATGGCGCTGGCGATTGCCGGCATGGCCATCACCCTGGGCGGCAAGTTGCAGGGCCAGCCCATCGGCATCGCCCTGGCATTGATGGCCGCCGGCGTGTACGCCGTGTACATCCTGTTTGGCAACAGCCTGTCGAAAAGCCGCGAGAATATTCACCCATTGGCCGCTTGCGTGGTGATCCTGGGCACGGCTGGCCTGTCGAATACTGCAATTGCCTTGTGGCAAGGCGTCTCCTTGCCGGGCACGCCGACGGGCTGGCTGGCCGTCAGCGCCATCGCCCTGTTCTCGACGGCCATCGCGATTGCCGCCTTCTTTGCCGGCGTGGCGCAAATCGGCGCGGCCAAGGCGTCCATCATTTCCACGTTTGAACCCGTCATCACGATGGCGTTCGGCGTGACCTTGCTGAAGGAGTCCGTCAGCGGCACGCAATTGCTCGGTGGCGCCATGGTGCTGGCTGCCGTGGTCTTGCTGGCACAGCGCCCTACGGCGAAACCGGCCACCATGCCGGCGGTACAGGCCAGCGCCTGAATTCAACGCTGATATTTTCTCAACACTGATCAGTTGTATTGATCGGTCTCCTTTGGCGCCGCGACGGGTTTCCTGTCGCGGCGCTTTTTTTTCGTCCGCTTTCGGGCGCGCACACAAATAAGCCTTGATTGCGAATGATTCTCATTTATAATCGATGTCAAGATTCCCCCACCACCAGCCAGCCCATGCCAGCCAGTGTTCGCCTTGAAAGGAGACACCGTGTTGAGCACCTTCCCCATTTGCAATACCGAACTGGTCGCCAGCGAATTTGCCCGCCTGCGCCGCGAAAAGAAAGCCCGCCACCGCGACATCGCTGACGAACTGGGCATTTCCGAGGGCGAGCTGATCGCCGCGCATGCCGGCTTGTCGCTGGCCGATGGCGCCTTGCTGGGCGCCGAGCGCCTGCAGGCGGACTGGCCCGCGATCATCGCCGCCCTGGAACCGCTGGGCGAAGTCATGGCGCTGACGCGCAACGCCTCGTGCGTGCATGAAAAGACGGGCGTCTACCGAAAAGCCAGCCACAACAATCATGTGGGCCTGGTGCTCGGTGGCGACATCGACCTGCGCGTGTTTTACCGCCACTGGGCGCATGGCTTTGCCGTACGCGAGGTGAACGAGGGCGAAAACGCGGTGCAGCGCAGCCTGCAATTTTTCGATGCGGCCGGCCACGCCGTGCACAAGATTTTCCTCAAGCCGCAAAGCGATATTGCCGCCTACGACGCGCTGGTGACGCATTTTGCCGACGCGAACCAGGCGGCCGGCATCGCCGTGACGGCGCCGCCGCCGCCACCGGTGGAATTGCCCGACGCGCAGATCGACGTGGCCGGTTTTCGCGCCGCCTGGGCCGACTTGCGCGACACGCATGAATTTTTCACCGTGCTGAAAAAATATGCGGTCTCGCGCCTGCAAGGCCTGCGCCTGGCCGAGGCGCGCTTCGTGCAGCAGCTCGACAAATCCTGCGTGCTCGACCTGCTCAATAGCGCCGCCCTTGAAAAAGTCTCCATCATGGCCTTCGTCGGCAATGCCGGCATGATCCAGATCCATTCTGGCCCCGTGCACAAGATCGCCGTGATGGGGCCATGGATCAATGTCCTCGACACGCGCTTCAGTCTGCATTTGCGCGAAGACCATATCGCCAGCGCCTGGGTGGTGAAAAAGCCGACCGTCGATGGCCTGGTGACGTCGGTGGAACTGTTCGACGCCAGGGGCGACACCATCGTCATGTTCTTCGGCGAACGCAAGCCGGGCGTGCATGAGTTGTGCGAATGGCGCCATATCGTCGACAGAGTGGCACAGGAGGGCGAACTATGCGCCGCATGATCGCCGCCAGCGTGGCGCGCCGCATCGCGCTGAAAAAAATGGGGGCGGGAGCACTGGCCCTGGCCGCGCCGATGCAGGTGCTGGCCGCCGTGTCCGACGCGGCCAGGCCGATTGTCAAGGCGCGGCGCATCGTCAGCGTGGGCGGCGCCCTGACGGAAATCGTCTATGCGCTCGAGGCGCAGGGCGAACTGGTGGGCGTCGATACCACCTCGCTGTATCCGGCCGCGGCGCAACAGCTGCCGCAGGTGGGCTATGCGCGTACCTTGTCGGCCGAGGGCGTGCTGTCGCTGGCCCCCACGCAGCTGATCGCCACCGAGGAGGCGGGGCCGCAAGCGGTGCTGCGACAGGTGCGCGACGCGGGCGTGCCGGTGGCGGTGCTGAACGCGAATAACAAGTTCGAAGGCTTGCTCGAACGGGTGAAGCAGGTGGGCCAGATCACGCGACGTGCCGACTCCGCCGCGCGTCTGGCGCAAGCCTTGCAACAGCAATGGGACGGCGCCCTGGCCAGGGTGCGCCAGCGCAGCCAATCACCGGTACAATCAGCCGTGCGCGTGCTGTTCATCCTCGCGCATGCGCCCAACCAGGTGATGGTGGGCGGGCGCGAGACGGGGGCCGACGCCATGCTCGCGTATGCGGGCGCCGTTAATGTGATGGGCGGGCAGGGCGGCCAGGCTGGATTCGCCGGCTACAAGCCGCTTACGCCGGAAGCAGTGATCGCCGCGCGGCCCGACATCGTGCTCGTCACGGACCAGGGCTTGAAAGCCTCGGGCGGCGTGGACGGCATCCTGAAATTGCCTGGCCTGGCGCAGACGCCGGCCGGGCGCAAGCACCGCATCGTCTCGCAGGAAGCCATGCTGCTGCTGGGCTTTGGCCCGCGCATGCCGCAGGCGCTGGCCGAGCTGGACGCCGCGTTCGCGCAAGCCATGGCCGCATGAACGTGGCCTCCGTGGTGTCCGCCGCGCCCTGGCGCTGGCCACGCTGGAGCGCTGGCGGGCTGCTGGCCGCCGCACTGGCTTGCGGCTTGCTCGCCGCCGTGCAGGCAGGCGCCGTGCCGGTGACCCTGGCCGACTGGCTGGCGCCGTTTCAATCTGGCGACGCGGCGCTGTCCGGCGGCGCGTACGTGCTGTGGCATATCCGCCTGCCGCGCGCCCTGTTCGCCATGCTGATCGGCGCCGCGCTGGCGCTGGCAGGCGGCCTGACGCAAGGGCTGTTTCGCAATCCGCTGGCCGACCCGGGGCTGCTCGGCGTGAGCAGCGGCGCCGCCTGCGCGGGCGCGGCCACCATCGTCTTTGCCGCCAGCCTGCACGTGGCGCCCGAGTTGCGCGTGTGGCTGCTGCCGGGGGCCGCGTTTGCCGGCGCCATGCTCATTTGCGTGCTGCTCGACAGGGTCGCCCGCTGGGCCACGCCCGGTTCCATCGTCGGCCTGCTGCTGACGGGCGTGGCGCTGAACGCCATCACCGTGGCCGTCATGGGCTTGTGCATTTACCTGGCCAGCGACGACCAGCTGCGCACCCTGACTTTCTGGACCCTCGGCTCGCTGTCGGCCGGCAGCTGGCGCCAGGTGGCGGCCCTGCTGCTGGTGCTGGCCGGCGCGCTGTGGGCCACGCGTTTCCTGATGCGTTCACTCAACGCGCTGGCGCTGGGCGAGGCGCAAGCGCTGCACGTGGGCGTCGACGTGGGCCGGTTGCGCACGCAGGTAATCGTGCTGGTGGCCGTGCTGACGGGTTTTGCCGTCGCCTGGTGCGGCGGCATCGGCTTCATCGGCCTGATCGCGCCGCACCTGGTGCGCACCTGGCTGGGGGCGGACCAGCGCAAGGTACTGCCGCTTGGGATGCTGATGGGCGGCTTGCTGCTGCTGTTGGCCGACACCCTGGCGCGCACGCTGGCCATCCCGGCTGAAGTCCCCGTCGGTATTTTCACGGCCCTGCTGGGCGGGCCATTTTTCCTGATGCTGTTGCGGCGCTTCCGCCACGGCACCGCCTAGGAGTGATGACCATGACGCCCTTACTTGAACTGAGCTTTGCCACCACACAACTGGGCCAGCAGTATTTCGGCCCCTTCAATGTGCAGGTGCATCCCGGCGAGCGCATCGCCATTCTCGGCCCCAGCGGCGCGGGCAAGTCGACCCTGCTCAAACTGATGGCGCGCGAATTGCATCCGCAGGCGGGCCAGGTGGAGTTCGCGGGCCGGCCGCTGGCGCAGTGGCCGCTGGCCGAACTGGCCCTGCGCCGCGCCGTCCTGCCACAAGGGTCAAACGTGGCCTTCGGGCTGCAGTGCGCGCTGGTGATCGGCCTGGGACGGGTGGCGCGCCTGCTTGACCCGCAACTGGAGCAGATCGTGCAGGACGCGGCCGCCCAGGCGCATGCCACGCATTTGCTGGGACGGCGCCTCGATACCCTGTCCGGCGGCGAACAGGCCAGGGTGCAGCTGGCGCGCATCTTCGCGCAGATGTGGGATGTGCAAAACGGCTTGATACTGGTCGACGAACCGCTGGCGGCGCTCGATCCCGGCCTGCAGTTCGATTTGCTCGATAGCTTGCAGCAGTTTTGCGCCGCGCGCGGCCACGCCGTCATCGCCATCCTGCACGACATCAACCATGCTTTGCTGGGCTTCGAGCGGCTGCTGCTGGTGCGTTCGGGCCAGCTGGTCGCCGATATCGCCAGCGATGCCGGCGCCGTGCCGGCCCTTGGCGCGCTGTACGGCATCGCCCTGACGACGGCGACCAACAGCGATGGCGACGTGTGCGTCATTCCTGCCAGAAGCACGGTACGCAGGGCAGCCTGACTCACTTATTCACTCGCTCACCACGCGTCCGCCGCGCGCGGCCGCGCCGCTTGCGGTCGATGTGCGCCTCGTCGCTGCGTTCCTCTTCGAGCAGCATGACGAACGGTGCGCCACGGCGCTGCCTTCCTCGAGCAGGATATCGAGGGCAACGAGCAGGTTCAGGTCGGGGAGTTTCATGTGGCGATGATAGCCCGTGGGCCAATGCCAGCGCTGCGCCGGCAGGACGCCGGCGCAGCAGGGAGATGCTACTGCGGGATTACTCGGCTGCCGGCTCGGCGCCGCAGCATTTCTTGAACTTCTTGCCGCTGCCGCAAGGGCAGTCGTCGTTGCGGCCCACTTTCGGCTCTTCGCGCTTCATGGTTTGCACCGGTGCCTTGCGGCGCGGGACCCAGAAACGGTGGATGGCCGGCAGGTTCGCTTCCAGTTCCTGCGCCAGCTTGTGCGCCTTGACCGGGTCTTCCACCAATTTCAGTTCTTCTTCCTTGATTTCGTCGGCACCCAGCAGGTAGATCGGCTGCATCAGCTCGGCCACTTCGGAATTCCAGATTTCACTCCACGAGCCAGGGCGCAGTTCCATGCCGTCCCAGAAGCCCCAGCACCAGGCTTCGGCGTCGATCAGGGTCTGGCCTTCGTAGTCGTGTTCGACGAACAGGGCTTCGAATTCTTTCGGCGCGACTTCAAACGTCACCAGCACTTCGTTCATGAAGCGCATGATCAGGTTGACGATGCGTTCTTCTTCCTTGCTGTTCTTGAATTTCGGTGCATCTTCGGCATCTTCGCCCCACACGCGCGGCAACCACTCTGCCGGCATGATCGGTTCCGGGCCGATGGCAACGGCCGTCAGATAGCCGTGCAGCATATCCATGGTCATCGCGTCCTCGGAGCAGCGCTCCGACAACAGGAATTGGTCTAATTCGTCGAATTCTTTTTCTGATAATGGCTGTTCGAGTTGCATGGCTTGCTCTTTGTATTGAATGTAAGGCGCTAGTATACGCTTAGCTGGGGTTCGTCACAGAAGTGTTTGTGCCGGCGGCCCGCGCGCGCCGTACAATGTCGCTTATGCACAATGAAAACCCGCCGCACGACGACGACCGGCCCGTCCATCCCTTTTCCGCCCTGAGCCCCGATTGCGTGCTCGATGCCCTCGATAGCGTGGGCTTGCGCGGCGATGGTCGCCTGCTCGCGCTGAACAGCTATGAAAACCGCGTCTACCAGGTGGGCATCGAAGACAGCGCGCCCCTGGTGGCCAAGTTTTATCGCCCCGAGCGCTGGAGCGATGCCGCCATCCTGGAAGAACACGCGTTCGTGTCCGAGCTGGTCGAGCGCGAAATCCAGGTGGTGCCGGCGCTGGAAATCAATGGCAGCACCTTGCACCAGTACCAGGGCTTCCGCTTTGCCGTCTTCCCCCGCCACGGCGGCCGCGCGCCCGAGCTGGACGATCCGGCGACGCTGGAATGGACAGGGCGCTTCATCGGCCGCATCCACGCGGTCGGCGCGCTGTCCACCTACAAGGAACGGCCGGCACTCGATCACCAGACGTTTGGCGTCGAGCCGCGCGAGTTCTTGCTAGAGGGTAACTTCCTGCCGCCCGAACTGCTGGCCGCCTATTCCAGCGTGGCGCAGCAGGCGCTCGATGGCGTCAGGCGCTGCTATGACCGCGCGGGCGACGTGGCCGTGCTGCGCACGCATGGCGATTGCCATGGCGGTAACGTGCTGTGGACGGATGCCGGCCCGCATTTTGTCGATTTCGACGATAGCCGCATGGGCCCTGCCATCCAGGATCTGTGGATGATGCTGTCGGGCGAGCGGGGCGACATGGTGCGCCAGATGAGCGACATCCTGGCCGGCTACGAAGACTTTTGCGATTTCGACCCGCGTCAGCTGTACCTGGTCGAAGCGTTGCGCACCCTGCGCCTGATCCATTATTCGGCCTGGCTGGCGCGCCGCTGGGACGACCCCGCCTTCCCCGTCGCCTTCCCGTGGTTTAACACGCAGCGCTACTGGCAAGACCGCATCCTTGAACTCAGGGAGCAGGTTGCCCTGATGGACGAAGCGCCTTTGTGGCCTATTTGATCTAAACGCAGGAAAAGGGCCGTAAACGCCCCTCTTCTTGCCGTGCTGATTTGCAGGTGCTTACTCGATAATGGTGTTAATAAATTCCTATAAGCAATGGAATTCACCCGAATAAGCGAGAAATCATGCAAGCACAGCAAAATCAGCGCCAGGCCGCCTCCCTCACCGTCGCCTATTCGGCCGACGACGAGTTCGACCAGGACAGCATGGTCTCGCTGCATGATTTCAAGGACCTGGAGCGCAAGGCCGAGGCACCTGCGCCAGCGCCTGTCCCTGCCCCTCCTATGCCCGAACCGCAAGCCGAGCCGGCAGCGGAAGCCGACAGCAAGGCGCCGGCCGCCGAACGCCAGAAAATGGAATTGAAAGCCATCCACGAGGCGATTGCCCGCGTGGAAGCGGAAGCGAAGGCCACCTGCGCCGCTGAAAGCCGCGCGCTGGCCGAGGCGCGCGTGCGCTCGCTGGCCGAAGACCGCGCCGCCATCGACGCCGCCGCCGCCGCCGCCGCACAGCAAAATGCGCAGGCGGCCGAAGAAGCGATCGCCGCCAACCGCGAACGTCTCGATACCATGCGCGCCGCCGCGCAAGCCAGCGTGGCCCGCCTGGAAGCGGTGAAGCAGGAGACGGCCGAACTGCGCGCCCGCGTGGAGTCCGACAATGCCATCCGCCTGGCCGCCGAACAGCGTTCGCGCGCCGAACAGGAAAGCCGCTTGCGCGCCAGCGAGCAGGTGGCCGTGCAGTCGGAACTGGCCGAACAGGCAGCCCGCGCCGCCGAGGAATTGCAAGTGCAGACGGAGCAGGCGCGCCTGCAAGCCGTCGAGCGCGTCGCCGCTGTGCAGGCGGCCAAGGACGAAATGGTGGGCATCGCCTCGGCTGATGCCAGAGTCGCCGTGCTGGCGCGTGAACGCGAGCGCCATGCGCACGGTGCGCGCCAGACGGCGCAGATGCTGGCCGAAGCGGAAAGCGAAGCGCTGGATTTGACGGTGCAGCGCGAGCGCGCCGACCAGATCGCGCTGGAATCGGCCTTCAACCGCGCCGCCGCCGAAGTGCGCGCCCTGGAAGAAGCGCGCGCGCTGGCGCACCTGGAGCAGGAACGCGAAGCCATCGCCCTGGCGCAGGCGGAATCGGAACGCCATGCGGCGCAATCCCTGCGTTTGCGCCTGCAGACGGAAAAGGAATTGCGCGACGCGGCCATCCACCGCGAGCGCCTGGAAATGGTCGCTGTCGCCAGCGCGCAGGCGCGCCGCGATGCCGACGTGCGCATCCTGGCCGCCACCGAGGCGCGCATCGAGGTGGACCGCCAGCTGCGCGCCGTGGCGCTGGCCCGCGTGGCCGCCGAACAGGATGCGGAGATCGCCGGCCACGCCAAGCTGGAAGCGGAAACGGCGGCTCTTGAAGAAACCAAGGCGCGCGAAGCGGCCGAACAGGCAGCCGCCGTGGCAGCGGCCCGCGAACTGGAAGAGCAGCAGCGCGCCGCCAGCCTGGCGCATGAACGCGCCGATCTGGCGCGCCAGGCGGCGGAACTGGCCGCCAGCCAGAATGACGCCGAGCAGGCCGAGGTCGATGCCGACAAGGCTACAGTGGCTGCGCAGGCACAGGCATCGCAACTGGCGCAGGAAAAAGCGCAGCAGGCAGAGCGCCTGCTGCAAGCCGAGCAGGAGCGCCTGGCCGCTGAACAAGCTGCCATCGCCGCATTAAAAGAGAAACTGGAAGCGGAAGCGCTGGCGTTCAACGCGGCGCAGGAACGCATCGCCGCCGAAGGCGCGCAAGCGGAACTGCTGCGCGGCCAGCACGCGGCCGAACAGGCGTTGCGGGAAGCGGCGCAAAAAGAAGCCGACGCTATCCGTATCCTGATGGACCAGGCGCTGGTCGAGGGCGAGCAGAAAGCCGCTGCCGCGCAAGCCGTGCAGGCTCAGGCGCGCCTGGCCGTCGAACTGGGCCAGGTGCATAGCGAGCGTGCCCGCGTGGAAGAAGACAAGGCGCAAGCTGCCGATGCGCTGCTGGCGTCCGAGCGCGACTTCGTCGCTGCCGAACGCGAGTCGCTGGCCTTGATCGCGCAAAAACTGGTGCAGCAGCGCCAGACCAGCAGTGCCGAAGAACGCGCCTCGCAAGCCATCGCCGGCCGCCTGGACGCGGAAAAGCAGGCGACGGCGGCCGCCGAAGCGCGCGCCGCCATGGAACAGCAAGCGCTGGAAGCGATGCGCCAGCGCGAGCAGCTGGAACGGGCGGCGCAGCAGGCGGCCAGCGAGAAGCTGGCCGCGCAGCAAGCCTTGCTGGCCAGTGCCCAGGCCCACGCCGCCCTGCAGCGCAAGGCTGCCGAGACGACGGTTGCCATGGCCGCCGCCAGGCAGCAGTTGCTGGAACTGGACACGGCCCGCGCGCAGCAGCAAGAGCGCGAACTGGCGGCCCTGCGCGCCAGCCTGGAGCAGCCGCAAACGGTCTTTTCCAGCTCCTTGAACGCCGCCCGCGCGAAAGCGGAACAAGTCAGCTCGGCCAGTTTGACGCGCGAAGTGATCGAGCGCTTGACGCAGCCTAACGAGGCCGGTGCCGTCTGGCGTTCGCGCTAGGCTCGAAGGTTGAAAACTTCCTGCCCACCGCCACCGGCGATGGGGGAATTACGCAAACGATCTGCTGGCGGCTTCTCATGCGATGGCGCAAGAATCTGCACATTGAATACGTCTAGGAGGGGAGGCGCCGGCCTGGAAGGGCTGGCCGGCGCGATGCTGCTGGAGTTGCTGGACTTGCGGTCGTATTGCTGTCTCTATTATTGGCTGAGTACGACTTTGTCGGCAAAATATTCGGTCTCGCCGAAGCATTGCGTCGGCACGCCCTTGTGCTGGCTGTAGGTGACGAGGATGCGCTTGCCGGCAGCGGCCGACAATTGCTTCGCCACTTCCTCGTCGCGCACGCTGAACTGGAATTTTTCAGGGATGGTGCCCGGCAGCGCCGTCAGCAGCAATTCGCCCTCCCATGTCTTGCAAATCCAGCCCCGCTTGGAGAACTTTTGCAGGTAGCCCGCCCGTTCGCCTTCCGAGTATGAGAAGCTGAGGGCCATCCAGGCGTAGGCGGCCAGCAGCAGGAAGCCGGCCACGAGGAAGATGACGAAGGCGAAGGTGACTTTTTTGGTCGTAGGGGTCATGGTTGGGGTGAATTGTTTAGTTGGAGAAAGAGTTAGTCTTTCCGTCCGGCTTTCCAGTTCAGTCCGAAATTGTAGCGTTCGTCCATCGCCTGGTGCGCCGTGATTTTACCTTGGCCGCCGAAGTATTCCACCAATTTTGTCACCTGCAGGTTGCCGCCGTGGTTTTCCAGCATGGCGATGGCGCACATGGCGTGCTGGCTGTCGCTGTCGAGGCGCACTTCCACGGTAGGCTGGCCGGGAATCTCGATCATCACGACGCCATCCGTGGCGGCCCAGTTCGGCACGCCTTCGTAGATGAAGGCGTAGACGAGCACGCGCTTGATCTGGTCGAAATGGGTGCCGTTGATGAAGATGTTTTCACCGCTGCTGACGCTGCCCGTGCGGTCGTCGCCTTCCAGGTGGATGTACGGCGGCCTGTCATAGGCACCCCAGCTGTTGCCCAAGGCCTGCACGGCGCTCTTGCTGCCATTGCTCATTTCGAACAGGCAGCCGATATCGAGGTCGATGCCGCCCGCGCGGCCGGCCGGCTTGTTGAACAGCTTGCCGAGGAAGCCCGTGTCCAGTTTCGAGGCGGGAGCCTGGCCTTGCGCCGCGTTCTGGTTCCAGTTCAGGTTGACGCGGATGCGGCCATAGCCGCCGCTGTCGCGCTTGTCGAGCGAAATCTTGTCGCCGCGTTTTTCCAGCCGAATTTTTGACAGCGAGATTTTATTCGCCGCTGGCGCTGCCGCCGGCGTGGGTGTTGGCGCGGGAGTCGGCGCAGGGGAAGACGAAGCCGCCTCGCTGCCGCCAAAGTGCTTCAGCAGGGCCGCAAGGCCGCCCGCAAAGCCCTGGCCCACGGCGCCGAAGCGCCAGCTGCCGTCGCGGCGATACAGTTCGCCGATGATGACGGCTTTCTCGTCCTGGAAGTCGCTGCCGGAAAAGGCAAAGGTGGCCGCCTGGCCCAGCGCCAGGCTGGAATTGCCCAGCGCGCGCATGCTGCCCTGTTCCGTCGCTGCCGTAAACACCAGCTTGTCGATGGCGGCAGGCAGGCGGGAAAGGTCGACCTGGAAGGTGGAACGGGGACCGTTCAATTCCACCGTGACGGCGTTGTCCGGCGCGCTTTTCTGGTTGTAGAACACCATGTAGCGGTCGTCCGACAGCTTGCCTGCCGCATCGACGCCGAAGCAGCTGACGTCCACTTCCATCGAGCCGGAAGCGATATCGAGCGTGACGGCAAACGGACCGTTCAAGCCCAGGTCAGCCAGTTTGCCTTTTTGTCCGCGTGTGAAATTGGTCATGGTCGTGCAATCCCTTCGTCGCTTGAGAGTTGAGTCAATGAGGTATTCGCCTGGTGCGCCGGCGCCGTGTCGGCTGCATGGCGGATGCCGAACAGGCGCGCCTGTTCGATGATGCGCTGCGCCCAGCTGGAGTGGGTCGCCACTTCGCACATCGATTCCTGCATGCGGAACACGGCCGGGCTATCCGGGTCGATGATGCGCAATGCCAGTTCGATGTCCGACTGCGCCACCTGGTAGTGGCGCTCGATCTGCGGCACCTGGTCCGGGTGGATGGCCGTCTTGGCGATCATGCCGTGCGCCATGTCCTGCGCCACTTCAGCGTCGAGCCAGCTGCGCTGCGACAGGTGCTCGAAGACGGGTGCCGTCAGCTGGAAACCGTGCGGCTTGAAGATGGTGACCAGGCGGCCGATGACCTGGCCCAGCGGTGTCTGGTAAATGGTGCCGCTGGTGGGACGGCGCAGGCCCAGCAGGGCCAACAGATCGTTGCCGCCGATGCGCAGGGCCAGGATGCGGCGCCGCACTTCCGGTGCCGATAAAATGATGCGGAACTGCTTCATCTCTTCGTCGTCGAACACTTCCGCCGTTTCCAGCGTTGGCATCAGCAAGTGATGCGTGTGGCGTACCAGCTCAAAATATGCGGCGAAATTATGGCGCGTGGATTTGGGCAGCACGAAGCCGCTCAACTTGTCGGCGCCGGGCATGGCCAGCACGCGCGCCAGCACCTCGAGATTGCGCACGCGCACGAAGCGCAAGGTATCCGACTCGTCGCCCATGTTTTGCAGCGCCAGCGATAAATTGAACAGTGCGTAACTGAGGTCGCGCTCCGCGATGGCGTCTTCGGTGCAAAGAATGACCGAGCGCAAATGGCTGAATTTGTCGCCATTGGCGATCGCCAGCAAGTCCTTGTGCGTGGTCGGCACATACATGGAGGCGCCCAGCGCCGCCTTGTGCTCACTTTGTGGGTGTAGGGAGTTGTTATCCATCGACTGCGCTCCTGATAAGGGCGACCGCCTGGTAGGGCAGCGCCGGTTCTACGGTGACGGGTATGGCTTTTTCCTGCGCCAGAAGCAGCAAATGTGCCACGTCCGGCGCATTCGTGTCGCGCACGATCAGGCGCTCGGGTACGCGGCGCAGCAGCACGCGCGTCGCTTCGCCGATGCCTGGCTTGATCAGGTTGATGTCGCTGATGCCGTATTGCTGCTGCGCCTGGGCCATGTAGGCTTGCGAGCGGACCGCCATGGCTGGCGCATCGGTCGCCTCGGCCAGCGGGATGCCGCTGCTGGCGGCAATGGCCATGGCATCGGCCACCAGACCGTCGGCGAAATCGCGCGACTGGTCGTGCGCTTCGAACTGCGCGTAGTACACGCAGCCATGGAAGTCGTCCGGACCGATGCTGTCATTGAGCACGGAGCGGCTGACCAGGCCCGAGACGGTGGCATTCAAAATGCTCGACGGGATCAGATAGTCGCCGGACGAGGCGGCGCAGGCGGCCGTGCCGGCCAGGTCGGACAGCACGAACAGGCCGCCATCGATGGCCGTGCCCTGCGCCGTATTGAAATCATTGACGGTCTGGCGCAATTCGCGCGAAATCACACCCTTGCCCGTCCAGCCATCGACGAAGACGATGGAGGCGTCAGCATGGCCCTGCGCCAGGATGTGTTTGAGGGCATTCGCATCGATGCCGCGGTCGCGGATGATGGAGACGGAATAATGGCTGCATTCGCGCTGGAACACCTGGCGCAGCAAGTGACCGAGGATGACGCCCACGGGCGTGCCAGCGCGCGCCAGCGAGACGAGGGTGATGGGGCCCGTGCGGCGCGCCCCGATCAGGGCGGCCAGGCGCAGGCAGTCGCGCGCCATTTGCAGGCGGTTGGCCGCAAAAGCGCTCTGGAACAGCGCCAGGTAGGCGGGCGAGGGCAGGGATTCCGGCGACAGCATTTCGCTGTAGTGGCGCTGGCCTGACTGGATCAGGCGCTCCTTTTCGGCCAGGTCGCGTATCGGTTCGAGCGCCATCGGCGTGAGCAGAAACTCCACGTCTTCCTGGCGGTAGCTGCCGCTGAAATGCTGCGTGCCTTCGGTCATAGCGCCGCCACCGTGAGTGCCGCCAGCTGGGTGCCGTTGGGGATGATGGCGTAGTCGCAGGCGGCCATGAAGCGCGCATCCGAACGGCTGTCGCCCATGCCGAAGCTGACGATGGGGCCATGCTCGGCTTCCAGCTCCGCGCGCAGGTAGGCCACGGCACGCGCCTTGTTCAGGGTCTTCGGCAGCACGGCCAGGTTGTTGCCGTTGCGGTGGATGAAGTAGTCGCTGCCTTCGGTTGCGATCCATTGCTGCAGCACTTGTTCTTCGATGTCGGCCAGGCGTTCGCCGCGCGCTTCATGGTCCTTGACGACGATGTAGAAAGGCGTGTTGTAATCCTCGATCAGGCGCGCGCGCGAGGGCATGCCGGCCTTGATCTGGAAATCGTCGATGATGCGCATGGCGTCCTGCAGGCCGGGCAGCGCCGTTTGCATGTCGTTCTGCATCAGGGCCAGCCAGCCCGCGTCGAGCGCGCCGCCAGGCTGCAGCACGATGCCGCCGTAATCGAGCACGCTGTAGCTGGTAAACGGCAGGTCGACCCGGCGAAACGCGTCGCCATTTCTCGCCGTGGCAGGAATCAGGGTCATGCCGCTTTGCGCGAATTCAAAGAAGGCGCGCTGGCGCGCCGTCGTAAACGAGCAGGCGTCGCCATTTTTCAGGTAGGCGGCTGGCTGCAGGTCGGTCTCGCCAGGGCATTTTTTCGGGGTCTGGAACAGTGTGTCGTCCAGATCAACAAACAGGAATTTCTTCAATTTTGGTCTCTGACTGAAAGTGGAACAGGCGGCCATTCAATTGGCCGGCAAGTTGCATGAGGGCCGGACTGGCCGGGGTTTCATGGCAGATGAAAACGTGCTGGTACTGGCCAGGCGCTACGTTGTACAGGTAATTGGCGATGCCTTCGCCGTAATTGTCGTCGCAGCGGACGATATGGCCGACGGAGCCCCACGACAGGATCGGCGAGCGCGTGGTCGATTGCACCACCACGTTCTTGCCCAGCGCTTCGAGTTCGCGCGCCAGCAAAAACGACGGATGCATGAATTCGCCCGTGCCCAGCACGAGCACGGAGTCGCCGGTGCCGATTTCCTGCGCCAGCTGCACCGCCAGGCCTTGCGGCGGCGTCAGGGAACGTCCCACGCCGATGCGCCCGAACGCGGGGCTGGCGCCCCGTTCTGCATTCGCTTCGAAGCGCTGCGCGCTGGCCGCTACCGGAGCCGGCGCATCGCCGGCCTGGAATGCGTAGTGGCCGGAGAGTGCCGCGCCGACGGTGGTCGGCAGGCCGAAACGCTGCGTGAGGCCCGCGTTGGCGGCCTGGCCCATGAAATTGGTGATGACGCCCAGGTGCAGCTTTTCCAGCTGCGGATAGCGCACGCGGCACACTTGCACCAGGTTGGCGAAGGTGTTGCCGGTCGACGCTTCATCGTCGATCAGCACCAGGCTGCGGGCCGTGGAAAACAGCGCGCTGGCCGCGTCGGACAAATGCAAAAACTGGCGTGGCGCATGGCTGTGTGATTCCTCGAATTCGAAGAAGGGCACGCTGCCCACGCGGTAGCGCGAGCTGTGCAAGAACAGGGCCTTGCCATTCGGATTGGCACGCAACCACGCCTCGAACACGCCCTGGCCCAGGCCGACGGCCGTTTCGGCCATGGCGATGAAGACCACGGGACCGGGCAGGCTGGGAGGGATTTGCGCCGCCAGGTCGTCGTGGATGGCTTCCATGGCGCGCGGCGTGACGGGCCAGTGTTTGCCCAGCACCTTGGAGAGGAACAGGAAGCCGCGTTTGGCGTTGGCGCGCGCGGCAAAGCCGATCAGCCAGTCCAGCGGAAAGCGCGCCTCGTCCACTTGCAAGGTCAGTTCGCCCGTGGGCATCTGCTGCTTGACGATGTTCATGGCAGCTCCACGGCGTAGGCGGCTTCGCCCACGCGCATACCTGCACGGATGGCGGGCACGGTGAGTTTGTCAAAGCCCTGGTCGAAACCGGCCAGCGCCAGGTAGGGCAGGTTGGGGCCTGCCGCGCAAGCCATGCCGATGCCGCCCGACATGCGCGGGTTGATTTCCAACAAAGCCAGGCCGTTCGCGCCCTCGCGGAACTGGATGTTGAAGACGCCATTCAGGCGGTAGTCGCGCGCCAGTTTGTCGCAGGCTGCCAGCAAGTCGTCGCGCAGTTCGATCAGCTGACCGCTGCCGCCCCCGTGCAGCTTTTTGCGCGGCACGGCGCAAATGAGCTTGCCCTGGTCGGCGACGCAGTCGGCGCTGTATTCGTGGCCATCGAGGTATTCCATCAGCAGCAGGGTCTTGAACGTTTCCATCTGCGCCAGGCCGCTACGCAGCTCCTGTGCATTGATCTGGTAGGCGGCGCCGGCCAGCAACAGCTGGGCGCTGCTGCGCTCTTCATCGAGAATGGCAAAGCCCAGGGCATACACGGATTCCGATGGCTTGATGCACAGCTTGCGGTGCAGCGGGCGCAGTTCGGCGTAGGCGGCGTCGTATTCCGCGATACTGGTGACGGCGCGGTAGTCGGCCGGGCGGGCCATGGGCAGATCGAGGCCGTCGCAAAAGCGTGCCTTGTCGTGCATCAGGTCCAGTACCTCTTCGCTGGCCACGCTGAGCACGCGCGTGCCGATGGCGGCGAAGCGCGCGCTGGCGCTGCCGATCAGGCCAGCTTCCTTGCCGGGCCAGAAAATCGTGATGTGGCGCTCACGGCAAAATTCCAGGCACCACTCGACATAATTGAGGCCCGTCAGTCCCGACGGTTCGACCGCAAATTCGTGGGCTGACAAGAAGGCCGCCGCGTGCGCGTTCGTGTTGCTGCACACGATGTGATAGCGCGGCTGGCCGCTAGTGGCGGCCATATCGGCCTCGCGTATCAGGCGCATGGCCGTGCCGACCGATGAAAATGTTTTGTTGAACCAGACTCTTTGCATGTACGGGGACCGGGTGGAAATAGGGGAAGCCGCGCGCAGGTGCGCGCGCGGGCAGTGTAGCCAGAAAAACTTAACCTGGCCTTAGAGAGAGGGGGTCAGCCGGCCTTGCCGGTGGCTGTCCATTTCAGGAATGCATCGCGGTTGCGCGAGCAGATAAACACCTTGCCCGAGCCGGAAAAGCGCAGCACGATGCCTTCGCCGCTGGTCACGCTGTTGACGATATTGCCGAGGAAACCGCCGATGCCGCCGCCGCTGGCGCCGCCGCCCGTGGTCACGGAAATCTCGTATTTCAGGCTATTGTCCCAGCAGACCACGTGGGAATTGTCGATCACGACATCCTTGCCCGGCTCGACGTCGAGCTGGAACATGGAGCCGAAGCCCGACACCACCACTTGCCCCGTGCCGGCTGTCTCCATGACGAAGAAGCCGCCCGACTGGGCGAACAGCGCGTTGCCGATGCTTTGCGTGCGCACTTTCATTTCCGTGCCCGCAGTGGCGGCGACAAAGGCACCGTCGTTGAGCAGGTACTGGCGCGCGCCCACGTCGACCACTTCGATGGCGCCCGGCAGGGTGGGCGAGAGCAGGCAGTCGCCGCTGCCGCGCACCGCTTCGATATGCTGCTGGAAGAACGATTCGCCATTCGCGAAGCGGCGCATGATGGCGCTGCCCAAGCCGCCCGTCATCTTGCCTTTCAAGTCCAGCGCCGTTTCCATCATCACCATCGCATCGGATTCGCAATAGATGGTTTCGCCCTGCTTCATGCTGACGTGGAGGAAGGGATCGACGTCGCCCGTGACACTAAATACTGGCATGATAAATCTCCAAAAAAAAGCCGCCTGATCTGTGCAGGCGGCAGTGATGATATGACAAAAGTGCAATTCACCGTCGAAAGCCAGACAGGCCCTCTGCGCGTGAATTTTAGGCGTTAACGCCGAACGAGCGTGCGAGGGGCCCCAGGCCGCCGTTGAAGCCCTGGCCGATGGCCTTGAACTTCCATTCGCCGTTGTAACGGTAGATTTCGCCAAAGATCATCGCCGTTTCCGTCGAGCTGTCTTCGGACAGGTCGTAGCGGGCGATTTCTTTTTCGCCTTCCGCGTTCAGGCAGCGGATGAAGGCTTTCGAGACCATGCCGAAGTTCTGGCGGCGCGCGTCGGCGTCGTGAATCGTCACGGTGATGCTGATGCGGTCGATGTCGGCCGGCACGCGGGTCAGGTCGATTTCGATGCGCTCATCGTCGCCTTCGCCTTCGCCCGTGGTGTTGTCGCCCGTGTGGACGACGGAACCGTCGGTCGACTTCAGATTGTTGTAGAAGATGAAGTCAGAGTCGCCACGGACTTTGCCGTCGTTTTTCAGGAGGAAAGCACTACCGTCAAGGTCAAAGGTGGCGCCGTCCGTCGAACGAGGATCCCAGCCGAGGCCGACGATGATCTTCTTCAGGTTCGGTGCTTCCTTGCTCAGGTTGACGTTGCCGCCTTTTTGCAAACTGATTGCCATGTGGTGCTCCTTTTCAATAAATAACTCAAACATGCCTTCATGGGATAAGCGCAAGGCGCTCGTGCCATTACTCTCTCAACTGGGGGCGAACCACCCGATTTCAAGCTTGTGCCGCGTGCCGTTTGCGATAACGCAGGGATGACCACAGCGAGACCAGGATGAAGGCCACGCCTGACAGGCCAGTGAACCACTCCGGAATATGGTACTTGACGGACGCCAGCATGATCAAGGCCAGGATGCCGATCGCATAATGGGCGCCGTGTTCCAGGTAGACGAATTCATCCAGAGTGCCCTTGTGCACCAGGAAGACCGTCATCGAGCGCACGAACATGGCGCCGATGGCCAGGCCCAGCATGATGATGACGACGTCGTTGGTGATGGCGAACGCGCCGATCACGCCGTCAAAGCTGAACGAGGCGTCCAGTACTTCCAGGTACAGGAAGCCGCCGATGCTGCCGCGCGCTACCGTTTTTACCAGGTCGCCATTGCCGCTTTTCGCCGATGCGGCGCCTTCTTCTGCGTCGTCCTGCAAGTCCGGTTCGCCTTCTTCCAGCAAGCCGCTGATCCAGTTCACGCCGATGTAGACGGCGATGCCGACGACGCCCGAAGCGAGCACGCTGTATTTTGCTTCCGCAGGGCCCATGGCCACGCAGGCGGCCACGGCACCCATGGTGATCAGCACGGCGAGGCTTTCGGTGCCCAGCGCGTTGACTTTTTCCTCGGCCCAGCCCAGCCAGTGCAATTCCTTCTCGTCGTCGAACAGGAAGTTCAGGAACACCAGCAGCAAAAAGGCGCCGCCGAAGGCCGCCACTTGCGCATGGTTATCCGTCAGGTGCTTGGCATACACGTCCGGCGTGTTGGTGGCCATGGTCCACACGTCGACCAGGCCCAGGCCCGTGGCCACCGATACGATGACCAGTGGAAACAGCAGCCGCATGCCGAAGACGGCGACGAGGATACCCACCGTCAAGAACAGTTTTTGCCAGAATTCATTCCAGTGACGCAAGACCGAGGCATTCACCACGGCATTGTCGAACGACAGCGACACTTCCATAACGCCCAGCACGCCCGTGATCCACAGGGCATTGATCAGGCCGGTCATGCCGCCATGGCTGTAACCCCACCAGCCCGACACTGCCATCAGGATAAAAGTGACTAAAAAGGAAATTCTGAAATGCCGCATGAGTACCCCGTTGCAAGTATGAAAGACGTTTGATTATCCGCGCCGCTGTGCGCGCCGCACTCTGTGTTGATATACGTCAATTGTTGTATATGCCATGATTTTATATTAGTTGCCGCCGGTGGCGGCGTTTTATAGGCTGGCGACAGGCAGTTCTGCTGGCGCGGATGATCTGCGATAATTGCGGCGCGCCCACCTGGCGGCCGCAGCCCCTGACACACTCTATACATATAAAAGAAGGAATACCCCGTGGATATCGCTTACCTCGTCACACCCCTGATCACCTGGATCCTGGTCGGACCGATCAAATTCCTGATCAACAGTGTCCGCACGCGGCAATGGGCGTTCGGCCTGGTCGGCAACGGCGGCTTTCCCAGCAATCACAGCGCCGTCGTTTCCAGCATGGCAACCCTGATTGCCCTGCGCGAAGGCATAGGCCACCCAGCCTTCGGCGTGGCTGTGACGTTGGCCTTCATCGTCATCATCGATGCCAACAGCCTGCGCCAGCACGTTGGCAAGCAGGCGGCGGCCATCAACCGCCTGGCCGGGGAGGCGGCCAGCGCCGCGCACAAGACCTTGCGCGAGCGCATGGGTCATACCCTGGTGGAAATCGCCGGCGGCCTGTGCACGGGCGTGGCGATCGGCTTCCTGATCAACACCGTTTTTAGCCGCTAAGCCCGCTTCTCCTGAAACGCAAAACCCCGCCCGAGGCGGGGTTTTGCGTTTCAGGGCGTAAAAACTACGTTTCATCCATTGATTAAAGCATTACAGGAAACCGCCGATTGACATGCCCGGACACGCTCATGGATACTTTGGCGCTTGTGGTTTTAATAAAAATAAATGCTTGCTAACGCCTGCAGCCCTATCCGGGCCGTGGGGACGGTAGCGGTGCTATCTATCCGGAGAATTACCCATGTTGCGCAAAACCCTGTTTGTTCTGGCAATCGCTTCTGCCCTGACCGCTTGCGGCAAAGAGTCCAAAGATCCCGGCAAGGGCGGCAAGGGCGCCAAGGAACAGGCGGGCGCTGCCGTCAATTTGCTGGTCTCTCCGGAAGACTTGCTGACCATACAAAGCAATGCGCTGGCGTCGGGTCCCGTCATCACCGGTTCCGTGCAGCCCGAGCGCAACGCGGACTTGCGTGCCGAAGTGTCGGCCGTGGTGATCCAGGTCATGAAGGAAAACGGCGAAGTGGTCAAGCGGGGCGACGTGCTGGTGCGCCTGGACGAAACCTCCATCCGCGACAGCCTCAATTCGGCCGAGGAAGCCAGCCGCGCCGCCAGCCAGGTGCTGGAGCAGTCCGAACGCATGTTCCAGCGCATGAAAACCCTGCGCGCTTCGGGCATGACCTCGACGCAGGCGCTGGAAGACGCGGAAATCCGCCGCAACAATGCGCAAAGCGATTTGTCCGCCGCGAAAAGCCGCGCCGCCCAGGCCCGCCAGCAGCTGCAGCGCACCCTCGTGCGCGCGCCGTTCGACGGCATCGTGAGCGAGCGCAAGGTGTCGAATGGCGATACGGCGCAAATCGGCAAGGAATTGATCAAGGTCATCGATCCGACCAGCATGCGCCTCGAAGGCCTGGTGTCGGCCGACAAGATCGGCGTCGTCAAGGTGGGTCAGCCCGTGCTGTTTCGCATCAATGGTTATCCAGGCCAGGATTTCGCGGGCAAGGTGCGCCGCGTCGATCCTGCCGCCAACACTGTTACGCGCCAGGTGGCCGTGCTGGTCGATTTCAATGACAAGGAACAACCGCGCGTGGCCGGCCTGTATGCGGAAGGTCGCATCGAGACGGAAACCGTTAGCGCGCTGATGATACCCGACTCGGCTTTGGTGAAGGCGGGCGACGTGACGTACACGTGGAAGGTCAAGGACAAGGCTTTGCATAAAGTCACACTGCGCATCGGCGCGCGCGATGTGCGCACGGGCCAGTGGGAAGTGCAAAGCGGCCTGGCCAGCGGCGATACTGTGCTGCGCACGCCGGGCTCGACCTTCAAGGATGGGCAGAAAGTGGAATTGACGGCAGCCAAGGCCGTGCCAGCGGCTGCCGTGGCCAGCAGCAGCACCGCCGTTGCCGGTAAAGGAAACTAAGCCATGTTCCTTTCCGATTTCAGTATCAAGCGGCCCACCGCCACCATCGTCCTGATCCTGGCCATGATGTGCGTCGGCTTGCTGGCGCTCAAGAAACTGCGCGTCAACCAGAACCCGGACGTCGAAGTGCCTTTCATCGTCGTCAGCATTCCTTACCCTGGCGCATCACCTGATACGGTCGAGCGCGAAGTGGTGAACCGCCTGGAAAAATCCTTGCAAAGCATTTCCGGCGTGACCGAAGTCAACAGCGATTCGAATGAAGGTTCGGCCACTATCTTCCTGAAGTTCTCGTTCAATACCAATTTGATCGAAGCGTCCGATAATATCCGCAATGCCATTGCCGCCGTGCGCTACAAGTTGCCGACGGAAATGCGCGAGCCTATCTTGCAGCGCATCGACCCGGCTGCCGAACCGATCATGCAGTTGGCGCTGTCGTCGAATACGCAAAGCCATGCGGAAATTTCGCGCCTGGCCGAAGATGTGCTGTCTGACCGCTTCCGCACCGTCGATGGCGTGGCGCTGGTCAACGTGGGCGGTTCGCTGAAGCGCGAACTGTCCGTGTTGCTACGGGCGGAAAAATTGCGTGAATACAATGTATCCGTCAGCGATGTCGTGACCGCCTTGCGCAACCAGAACACGAATGCGCCGGTGGGCAAGGTGCGCGGCACGCTGGACGAGAAAAGCATCCGCCTGGTGGGCCGCATCGAGTCGCCGGCCGATTTCGAGAAAGTGGTGATCAAGCGCCGCGGCGAGGAAATCGTGCGCCTGGCGCAAGTGGCCACCATCGAGGATGGCTTTGCCGAAGTCAACAGCCTGAGCATGCGCAGTGGCAAGCCTAACGTGGGCATATCGATTACCCGCGTGCGCGACGCCTCCACCGTCAGCGTGGCCAACAAGATCCGCGACATGGTGGCGGAAATCAACAAGACCTTGCCGAAAGGCACGATCCTGCAAGTGACGCGCGACGGCGGCGAAAACGCCCAGCATAGCTTGAACAATGTGATCGAATCGCTGGTGCTGGGCGCCGTGCTGACGATTTTCGTCGTCTACGCTTTCCTGAACTCGTGGCGTTCGACCCTGATCACGGCGCTGAGCCTGCCCACATCCGTGATTGCCGCCTTCATTGCCGTGTGGCTGTGCGGCTTTACCCTGAACTTCATGACCCTGCTGGGCTTGTCGCTGGCCATCGGCGTGCTGATCGATGACGCCATCGTGGTGCGCGAAAACATCGTGCGCCACATGCAGATGGGCAAAGACCGCCGTACGGCGGCGCTGGAAGGCACGGCCGAGATCGGCATGGCCGTGGCCGCCACGACCTTCTCCATCATCGCCGTCTTCATCCCCGTGGCCTTCATGCCTGGTATTTCCGGCGAGTGGTTCCGTCCATTCGCCTTGACGGTGACGTGCTCGGTGCTGGTCAGCCTGGGCATCTCGTTTACGCTCGACCCGATGCTGTCGGCCTATTGGGGCGACCCTGTCGAGGAACACTCGGCGCCGAAAAAAGGTATCGGCCGCGTGCTGGAGCGTTTCAATCACTGGTTCGACCACCAGGCCGACCGTTATGGCCGCGTCATCGCCTGGGCCCTGCATCACCGCCGCTGGATGGCCGTGATCGCCTTTGGCAGCCTGGTGGGCGCCATCGTCCTGCACGCTACGCATGGCGGCACGAGTTTCTTGCCGGCATCCGATTCGGGCAACTTGATGATCAATGTACGCACGCCATCGTCGAGCAGCATCGAGTATTCGCGTTTGAAACTGGAAGCGGCGGCCGTGCTGGCGCGTACCTTGCCTGAAACCAAGGATACCAACAGCTCCATCAATGCCGGTGGCGGAAGAGTGTATGTCGACATCGGCAAGCGCAATACGCGCAAGCGCTCGGCCAAGGAAATCGCCGTCGAGTTGCGCGAGAAGATGTCGCGCCTGGTGGGCGCCGAATACGTGGTGCAGGATGACTTGAGCAACGGTTCGCAAAAACCGATCCAGGTGGAATTCACGGGTCCCGATTCGCGCAAACTGATGGAAATTACGAATGCCTACATGGACAAGCTGCGGGCCATTCCCGGTGCCGTCGACGTGGGCCTGTCCGAACAAGATCCAAAGAACGAGCTGCAGATTGAGCTCAACCGTGGCCTGGCTAATTCGATGGGTATTTCCGTCAATGATGCGGCGCAATCGTTGCGCGTGGCGTTTGCCGGCGTGGAAGTGGGCGACTGGGTCGATCCGACTGGCGAGACGCGCGACGTGGCCGTGCGCCTGCATCCCGATGACCGCGTGGCGTCGGAAAACATCGAGCGCCTGCCGATCAGCGTGACGGGCACGTCGCAAATGGTGCCGCTGGACCAGATCGCCACCATCACCATGGGCAAGGGACCGTCCGGCATCGAGCACAAGAATGGCAAGCGTACGATCACCGTGTCGGCCAATGCGCAAGGCCGCTCGAACGGCGAAGTGACGAGCGACGCCATGAAACTGGCCAACTCCATCGACTTCCCGCCCGGCTACGGCCTGGCGCTCGGTGGCGCGGGCCAGGATCAGCAAGAGCTGTTCACGGAAATGCTGATTGCGCTGGTGATGGGGATCGGCCTGATGTATTTGATCCTGGTGATGCAGTTTGGTTCCTTCACGGCGCCAGTGGCGGTGATGATGTCCTTGCCGCTCAGTCTGATCGGCGTGGTGGTGGCGCTGGTGATCACCAACAATACTCTCAACCTGATGAGCTTTATCGGCATCATCATGCTGATGGGCCTGGTCGCCAAGAACGCCATTCTGTTGCTGGACGCGGCGCGCAAGCGCGAGGAAGAGGGCCATGGCCGCGAAGACGCGCTGATGTATGCGGGCCGCATGCGTCTGCGTCCCATCCTGATGACGACGTTTGCGCTGATCGCCGGCATGTTCCCCGTGGCGCTGGGCCTGGGCGAGGGCGGCGAGTTCTACCGTCCATTGGCGATTGCCATCATCGGCGGCACCATCACCTCGACGATTCTGACCCTGCTGGTCGTGCCGACCTTCTATGACAGCATCGAAATCGCCCGTGATGGCGCCGTGGCCAAGTTCCACCGCCGCGCCGCGCGCATGCCCGTGGCCGTGGCCATGGTGCTGACCCTGCTGGAGTGCATACTGACCTTGCTGCTGGTGCGCTTCGTCTACCGCATGCTGAAAAAGGCCGTGCTGTTCCTGATGGGACGCCGCGCACCGAAGGCGACGTCGGTCAGCCTGCAAAAGTAAAACCGGGCCAAGGCGCAGTTTACGCTGCGCCGTGGTAGTTCAGGAGCCTTCTGCGGAAGGCTCTTTTTTTGCCCATCCAGCGGACCAGGGTTCAGTCGCTAGCTGTTGCGCAGCGGCGTGGTGGTGTCATCGGGATTGCTGGGGGTGGCCGGCGTGGGGCGCGAGCAGAGCGCTGGGTTTGACGTAACGCAAACCCGCAAGGGAGTTGGCCAGTCGGGCCAGGACAGGATGCCCTGGCCGCGTAAGACGATTTATTTGGCGGCAGGGGCCTTGCTCACTTCCACTTCCCAATCCACGCCCGAGGCGACGTGGTGTTTGGCGGCAAAGTCACCCTGGCTGATGGCCACGGCCACGTCGAGCAGGCTATTCAGGTAGACCAGGGGTTTGCCCTTGGCGACGCCGCCAAACGTGTGCTCGAATGGCGCCGTGACCTTGGCCACTTGCTTGCCCTTGTGCAAAATGCGCACTTGCAGCGGGTCATGCAGTTTCACCTGCAATTCGTCGAGCAGGGATTTCGGGATATTCGTCCACACATTGCCGTACTTGACGTCGAGCACGGGCACGATGCCACGGATGGTATTGCCATCGCGCACAGGTTTTTGATAGGCAATCTTGACCACGGATTCGCTCGGCAATTGCGGGCCCACCTGTTCATAGCTGATGGCGCCCGAGGCCAGACGCGCACCCACATACGCGTACACGTCGCGGCCATGGAAGGTGTAGGACTCGCCTGATCCGGCCAGGCGGTTGACCTTTTCATCGATTTCGCGCAGTTCGGCCACGCCGTCGCGCTCGGCGATCAGGGTGAACAGGCCGTTATCCGGCCCCACGAAGTAGCGGCCACCCTTGGTTTTCAGCACTACCGACTTGCGGTTGGTGCCCACGCCCGGATCGATGACGGATACAAACACCGTGCCTTGCGGCCAGTAATTGGCCGTCTGGTACAAACGGTAGGCGCCCAGCCAGATGTCGTAGTCGGGAATCTGGTGCGTCAGGTCCGAAATGGTCAACTTGGGGTCGACGCCATAGGCCACGCCATGCATGGCGGACACGGCGCCGTCGGCCGTGCCGAAGTCCGTCATGAGCACCAGCGGTGCTGCAGCCTGGGCGGGCGACAGCAGGAGGGCGCTCAGGCAGGCACCGGCGACGAGGTGGGAGATGCGTTTGATGATCATATGCTCTTTCCGTGACTTTAAAACGTGTAGTTCAGCTTGGCGTAGAAATACGCGCCATTGACGCCGATGGGGTTGATGAAATTGTAGGGCAGGGCGCCGCCATACGTGGCGTTATTCGTCTGGCGCACGCGCTGCGGGTAACGGTCGAGGATATTGTTGCCGCCCACGCTCACCGTCAGTTGCTTGCTCAGCTTCAATTGACCTTCCAGGTCCAGCGACCAGACGGCGCCAAAGCGCTGCGCGGGGATGCCATCGATCAGGGGCGCATCGCTGTCATACGAAAAATCTTTCAACTCGCCGAAGCGCGTGGCGCGCGCCTGCACGCCCCAGCCGGCCGCTTGCCAGTCGGCACCGAGGATCAATTTGCTGGTGGGTGACGCATGTTTGATGCGGAACAAACTCGTCTCTGTCAGCAAGGTGAGACCGGGATCGATATTGGTCAGCGCAGCGGAACTCTGGCGCACCTTGTCGAGACTGGTCTTGTTCAGGTTCAGTGCCGCGTTCAGGTTCAGCTTGCCTGATGTGAAGGCGAGGTCATGATTCAGCACCACGTCCAGGCCTTTTGTGCGCGTGTCGAGCAGGTTGGCCAGGTAGGCCACGGACTGGATATCGCTGCGGCCATTCGCGGCCAGATAGGCTGTGACGGCGTCGCTTTGCAAGTCGCTTGAGCGCGTGATGCGGTCGCGGATGCGGATCACGTAGGCATCCACTGTCACGCTGGTGGCGGTGGCCGGTTTCCAGGCCAGGCCCAGCGATACGTTGGTCGACTTTTCTGGCTTGAGCTGTTGTGCGCCGAAGCTGCGCGCCAGCGGGTCGCTGGCCGGCAGCAGGGCCGCCGTTTGCAGGGCCGTGCCATCGGCGTTGAAGTTCAGTGTGGCGAAGCGGAAGCCCGTCTGCACGAGGGCCGGCGCGCGGAAGCTGTTCGACAGCGAGCCGCGCACGAGAAAGTTGTCCGTTACTTTATAGCGCGTGGACAGTTTGCCCGTGCTGGCGCTGCCGAAGTCGCTGTAGTGGGAATAGCGTGCGGCGGCGCCCACCAGCAGGCGCGGCGTGAGGTCGCTTTCCACGTCCGCATACACGGAGCGAATCTGCCGGCTGCCGTCATAGGCGTCCGATGGCCGCAAGCCCGGCCCCGCCTGCGCGCCCGGCGGGGCATCGGTGAAACTGCCGGCCGCGTACGAAGCGGGGTCGCCGGCCGAGCTGGTGTAGGTCTCGCGCATCCACTCGGCACCCACGGCCACGCTCAAGGGGGCGGGCAAGCCGATGTCGATGCTGCGTGTGGCATCGAGGTTCAAGGCGTTCTGGCGGAAGTCGAAGCCGGCTAGTTTGAAACGCGTGGGGCTGGCCGTGCCCAGCGAGGCGTTGACGGACTGGCTCACGCCGTAGTTAAAGCGGTCACTGCCGTGGCGCGCGCTGGCGTCCCAATTCCACTCGCCGGCACTGCCCCGCACGCCGGCCACGATGCTGAGGTCGCGCTTGTCGCCGTTGGTGACGGGGCGGTAGCCGTTCGGATACAGGGCCAGTACGTTGGACGGGTCGCCCGGATAGCGGAAGTAGGCGCTACCGTCCGATTTGCGCTCGTTCAAGGTGGCAAACGAGTACAGGTCCAGGCCATTGGCCAGGGTGAGCTGGCTGTTGTAGAACAGGTAGTTGTTGCGCTGGCGCGAGTCGCCCGACTTGAATACGACCTTGCCATCGAGCGCCTGGTCGGCTGGGGTGAAGTTGTAGGAAGTCCAGCCCGCGTCGCTGGGGCCGGCCCGTTCCGTGGGCGAGCGGCGCCGCGTTTCCGCGCCGAAGCGGAAGTAGCCCGCATCGCCCAGCGGCACGCCATAGTCGGCATTGACGATGACAGTCTGGCCATCTGTCAGGGTTTGGTCGGTCGGCTCGAAATGTGTGTGGTTGGCGCCATAGCTGACGGAGGCGGAGCCGCCCGTGCGCGCCTTTTTCAGTACGATGTTGATGACGCCCGCCACGGCGTCGCTGCCGTACTGGGCCCCCGCGCCATCGCGCAGGATTTCGATGTGGTCGATGGCGTTGGGCGGAATGGCGTTGATGTCGACCGGCACGGTGCCGGCGAAGCTGCTTTCCGTGTCGAGCACGGCGCTCGTGTGGCGGCGCTTGCCGTTGATCAGCACCAGTACCTGGTCGGGCGCCAGTCCCCGCAACTGGATGCCGCGCACGGAGTCCGACGCGCCGCTCGACTCGATGCGGGGGAAGTTGATCGAGGGCGACAGGTTTTGCAGGGCCGCGCCCACGTCACCGGTCGACAGCGCATTGCTCACTTCGCGCGCGCCGAAGCGGTCGATGGGCACGCTGCTGTCGAACACGGTGCGGTTGCGCGCGCGCGAGCCGACGACGGTGACCTGGTCGATGCTGGCGCTGGCCGTTTCAGCGTTGGTGCCTGTGCCTGTGCTGGCGCTGGCTTGCGCATCTTGTGCCCAGGCGGACGGTGCGCCCAGCATGGCGCAGGCCAGGACGATGGCGCGCAGCGGCGTGGCGGGAGTGGCAGATACAGGATAGAAGTGGCGCGGATGCACGGCGTGGTCCTTTGGGCTCAATGAGTGTTAGTACGGAAACAGTTGCCATGAGCTTAAGGGAGGCGGCGGTATGCGCTAACGATTCTTTCTGGATATGCTTATGCTGTTGTTTTTATGCCGCCAGCAGCGCAGCAGGGAAGGCGTACGAGGTGATGCCGCAGTTGGGCACGTCGGCGGCCTTGCCAATAGCCAGCACGTAAGGCGAGTACAGCACGACGGTCGGTTGTTATTCAGGGGGAAGGGTGGCGAAGCAGTCGCCCAGGGCGGAGAGGGGGGGCGACGACATCGCGCGCCACGTTGCCGACGCTTTGGCCGTGACGCACGATCCAGATTTGCTGGGGCCATTTCTGTTGGCTCTGTCCCCGATAAGTAGGGGAATTCCGAGAATTTTCCTGGGGCCCTGCTGTCTGACGGTACATAGCAGACAAACGGGAGTCTTCCATGCAGCCAGCCGAGTGGAAAACCTTCA
>NZ_JBNYXS010000034.1:0-50177 GCF_051380775.1 Janthinobacterium pasteuri
ACGCTGGCTCAGTGCGGTGAACTGGGCGATGAAGGTTTTCCACTGGGCTGGCTGCATGGAAGACTCCCGTTTGTCTGCTATGTACCGTCAGACAGCAGGGCCCCAGGAAAATTCTCGCAATTCCCCTACTTATCGGGGACAGAGCCTTAAATTAATCGGGAAAACATGGAAATATTCTTCGCCACATTCACGAGGGACACGCCCAGGTCATCGCAGAGCTCAATGCCCCGGCTCAGTGTGGGCACGGCGCGCGCAAACGCCGTTGACGACGGCGTCTTGCAGACGTGCCGGCCTGACGCTCCAACGCTTTCGTGCGGGTTGAATGTACGGCGAGACGCGGCAACAACGCCCTGGGCTACTCTCGGGTGCTACAGAGAGGCCATGTCGATGACGAAGCGATAGCGCACATCGCTCTTGACTACGCGCTCAAACGCCTCATTGATATCCTGGATGCGGATGACCTCGATATCGGACACGATATTGTGCTTGCCGCAGAAATCCAGCATTTCCTGGGTTTCCTTGATCGAGCCGATCATGGAGCCGGACAGGCTGCGGCGCGCGCCCACCAGGCCGAAGGCGCTGATCGGCGGCACGGCGCCGTCCGGGATGCCGACGATGACCATGCTGCCATCGACTTTCAGCAAGTTGATATACTGGTTCCAGTCGATGGACGCGCCCACCGTGCAGATGATCAGGTCAAACGTGCCAGCCAGCTTGCTGAAGGTTTCCGCGTCGTTGGTGGCGTAGTAATGGTCAGCGCCCAGGCGCAGGCCGTCTTCGCGCTTCGACAGGGTCTGGCTCAGCACCGTCACTTCGGCGCCCATGGCATGGGCAATCTTGACGCCCATGTGGCCCAGCCCCCCCATTCCCAGGATGGCGACTTGCTTGCCAGGGCCGGCTTTCCAGTGGTTCAGCGGCGAATACAGGGTGATGCCGGCACACAGCAGCGGCGCGGCTGCGTCCAGCGGCAGGTTGTCGGGAATCGACAGCACATAGCCTTCCTTGACGACGATGCTGTCCGAGTAGCCGCCCTGCGTGGCCGTCTTGCCATCCGCTTCCAGGCCGTTGTAGGTCTGGATCAGGCCTGGCATGTACTGTTCCAGGTCCACGTTGCGCGTCTTGCAGGTGGTGCAGGAATCGACGAAGCAGCCCACGCCCACATGGTCGCCCACCTTGAACTTGCTGACGTTGGCGCCAACGGCCGTGACGACGCCGGCGATTTCATGGCCGGGCACCATTGGGAAGGCTGCGCCACCCCATTCGTCGCGCGCCTGGTGGATGTCGGAATGGCATACGCCACAGTATTTGATCGAGATAGCCACATCGTCTTCGCGCGGGGCGCGGCGCTCGAACGTGAACGGTTGCAGTGCGGAGGTGGGGCCCAGTGCGGCGTAGCCTTTGGCGATGGTGGTCATGAAAACTCCTTGAGTAGTGTTGCGAGAGAAGCGCGTGCTGTGCATGCGATTGCACAAGTGTGCCCGAGATGCCGGCCCGCCGTTACCGCGATCCTGCAAGACCTTTGCACGATCCTCCAAATCTGCGTAAGATCAAGCCCTGCCCTTCCTCGCCTGATGCAAACTGACCCACATGCCCACCCTGCCCACACCACTCGCTGCGCAAGATGAAATCGCCGCCCTGATCAGCCGCCACGCGCCGCGCAATGGCGACTATGCGACGGCCATCGGCAACCTCACGTTCCACCGCCAGTCGTCGGTCACCGAGTCGCTGTTCCATGCGGCGCGTCCCAGCGTGGCCATCATCGCGCAAGGGGCGAAGGACGTCACATTGGGCAGCGAAACCTTCCATTACAGCCGCATGCAGTATCTGCTGACGTCCGTCGACTTGCCGGTGCAGGTGCGCGTGGCGCAAGCGAGCGAGCAGCAGCCGCACCTGTGCGTGGTGCTGGGCATCGACATCGCCGACGTGGCGGCGCTGCTCGATAGCGACAGTGACAATGCGGCGCAAAAAATCCTGCCCGCCACGCGCGGCATTTCCGTCAGCGACGTCTCGCCCGAGCTGCTCGACGCCATGCTGCGCCTCGTGCGCCTGCTGGACAAACCGGGGGAAATCGCCGCGCTGGCGCCCCTGATCCGCCGCGAGCTGACCTATCGCCTGCTGAACGGCCCCGTCGGCGCGCGCCTGCGCCACATGGCGCTGGCCAGCAGCCAGTCGCACCAGGTGGGGCAAGCGATTGACTGGATCAAGCACCATTACGCGCAGCCGCTGCGCATCGAGCACCTGGCTGGCATGGCAAACATGAGCATGTCCTCGCTGCACCACCACTTCAAGGCGATTACCGCCATGACGCCGATGCAGTACCAGAAGCTGCTGCGGCTGCAGGAAGCGCGGCGCTTGATGCTGGTCGAGCAAATCGACGCGGGCACGGCCGGCTACCGCGTCGGCTACGCCAGCGAATCGCAGTTCAGCCGCGAATACAGCCGCCAGTTCGGCCGCGCGCCCATGCGCGACGTGGGCCAGGTACGCGCGCAGCTCAGCGGTGCCAGTGCCATTGCTGACATGGCCTACTCCAACTTGCCGTAGCCACCACCACCGGGCGTCTCGATCACGAACACGTCACCTGGCTGCATGTCGGTCTTGCCGATATGCGCCAGGTGCTCCACCGTGCCGTCCACGCGCTCCACATCATTGCGTCCCAGCGCACCCGGTGCGCCGCCGTCCATGCCGAACGGCGCAACAATCCGGTTGTTCGACAGGATCGCCGCCGTCATCGGCTCCAAAAAGCGCACCCGGCGCACGCCGCCATTGCCGCCGTGCCAGCGCCCCGCGCCGCCCGATCCTGCGCGGATGCTGTAACTGTCCAGCCGCACGGGAAAGCGCCACTCGAGAATTTCCGGGTCCGTCAGGCGCGAATTGGTCATGTTCGTCTGCACCACGTCCGTGCCGTCGAAGCCTGGGCCGGCGCCCGAGCCGCCCGAAATCGTCTCGTAATACTGGTATTTGGCGCTGCCAAACGTGAAATTATTCATCGTCCCCTGCGAGGCAGCCATCGCCCCCAGCGCGCCATACAGGGCGTTGGTGATGCAGGTCGAGGTTTCCACATTGCCCGAGACGACGGCGGCCGGATACTGTGGGTTGAGCATGGAGCCGGACGGGATGATCACGGTCAAAGGCTTCAGGCAGCCCGCGTTCAGGGGAATGTCGTCATCGACCAGGGTGCGGAACACGTACAGCACGGCCGCCATGCAAACGGCGGACGGCGCATTGAAGTTGTTCGGCAGCTGGCTTGAAGTCCCCGTAAAGTCGATGGTGGCGCTGCGTGCTGCCGCGTCGACCTTGATCGCCACCTCGATGCGCGCGCCGTTGTCCAGGTCCAGCGCGTAGCTGCCATCCTTCAGGGTGGTGATGATCCTGCGCACGGCTTCCTCGGCATTGTCCTGCACGTGGCCCATGTACGCTTGCACGACCGGCAAACCGAAATGCGCGACCATGTTATGCAACTCCTCGGCCCCTTTCTGGTTGGCCGCCACCTGGGCGCGCAAATCGGCCAGGTTTTGCCGTGGATTGCGGGCCGGCCAGCTGGCCCCCGCCAGCAGGGCCATGGTCTCGTCTTCTGCTAACCGTCCCGTGGCGCCGTCGACCAGCTTGAAATTGTCGATCAACACGCCCTCTTGCTCGATGCGCGTGGAGTCGGGCGGCATGGAGCCGGGCGTGGTGCCGCCGATGTCCGCATGGTGGCCGCGCGAACCGACATAGAACAGGATGGCTTCGCCCGCTTCGTCAAACACAGGCGAGATCACCGTCACATCGGGCAAGTGCGTGCCGCCGTGATACGGGTCGTTGAGCATGAAGACGTCGCCCGACCGCATGGCGCCAGCATTGCGCGTCATGACGGTGCGGATGCTCTCACCCATGGAACCCAGGTGCACGGGCATGTGCGGCGCATTGGCGATCAACTGGCCTTGCGCGTCGAAGATGGCGCAGCTGAAATCGAGCCGCTCCTTGATGTTGACGGAATGGGCCGTGTTTTGCAGGCGCAGGCCCATCTGCTCGGCGATCGACATGAAGAGGTTATTAAAAATTTCCAGCATCACGGGATCGGCATTGGTGCCGATGGCGCGCCGCTCGGACAAGGCGGCAACCCTGCGCAAGATCAGATGCCCATGCGCCGTGACATCGGCGCGCCAGCCCGGTTCGATGACGGTGGTGGCATTGGCGTCGCTGACGATGGCAGGACCATCGATTGTATCGCCGGGACGCAGACTGTCTGCCCCATACAGGCCGCTGTCGCGCCACGCTACGCCGCAGTACATGGGCACCGTCGCCACTGGCGCAAGCTCACCCAGGCGTGGCACATGGGCCGGCGTCGCCACTTGCGGCGCATCGGAAGCGCCGATGGCTTCCACGGAAATGGCTTCGACGATCAAGGCACGCGTTGGCATCAAAAAGGAAAAACGCTTTTTATACGCGGTTTCGAACTGCGCCTGCATGCCGGCCACCGTATCGAACAGCACGACGAGGGCCGAATCCGTGCCCTCGTAGCGCAGGTGCACGCGCCGCAGCAGCGCGATGCGCTCCTCTGCCACGCCCTGGCGCAGCAAGTCGCTCCGCGCCAGTTCGCCCAGTTGCATAATATCGCCTGCCAGGTCCACGCCCAGTGCCGCCTCGATGGCCTGTTCGCGCATGGCGCTCTGGTCGGCCAGGCCCATGCCGTAGGCCGACATCACACCCGCCAGGCTGTGGATGAAGACCGTACGCATGCCCAGCGCGTCGGCCACCAGGCAGGCGTGCTGGCCACCCGCGCCGCCAAAGCTGGTCAGGGTGTACTCCGTGACGTCATGACCGCGCTGTACGGAAATCTGCTTGATGGCGTTGGCCATATTGCCCACCGCGATGGCGATATAGCCTTCGGCCACCTGTTCCGGCGTCGAGTTCACCGTGCGCGCCAGCGCCTCGAACTGGGCGCGCACCGTGGCCACGTCCAGCGCTTCATTGGCGTCCGGGCCAAAAACGCGCGGGAAGAATGTGGGCTGCAGCTTGCCCAGCATGACGTTGCAGTCGGTGACAGCCAGCGGGCCGCCGCGCCGGTAGCTGGCGGGGCCGGGATTGGCGCCCGCGCTGTCCGGGCCCACCTTGTAGCGGGCGCCGTCGAAATGCAGAATGGAGCCGCCGCCAGCCGCCACCGTGTGGATGCTCATCATGGGCGCGCGCATGCGCACGCCGGCGATCTGCGTCTCGAATACGCGCTCGAATTCGCCCGCGTAATGCGACACGTCCGTCGAGGTACCGCCCATGTCGAAGCCGATGACTTTATCGAAACCGGCCAGCGCGCTGGCGCGCACCATGCCGACGATGCCGCCCGCGGGGCCGGACAAAATGCTGTCCTTGCCCTGGAAGGCCCGCGCATCCGTCAAACCGCCGTTCGACTGCATGAATTGCAGGTGCACGCCGGGCAGTTCGGCCGCCAGCTGGTCAACGTAGCGGCGCAAAATCGGCGACAGATAGGCGTCGACCACCGTGGTGTCGCCGCGCGCCACCAGTTTCATCATGGGGCTGACCTCATGCGATACGGAGACCTGCGTAAAACCGGCCTCGCGCGCCAGCTGCGCCACCCGCGCCTCGTGCGCGTGGTAGCGATAGCCGTGCATCAGCACGATGGCGATGGCGCGCACGCCGCGCGCATGCGCGTGTTCCAACGCCACCCGCGCGGCCGCCTCGTCGAGCTCCTGCACCACTTCGCCATGGGCGCCCAGGCGTTCATCGATTTCGATCACGTCGCCATACAGCAGTTCCGGCAAGACGATCTGGCGTGCGAACAGCTGCGGGCGGTTCTGGTAGGCGATGCGCAAGGCGTCGCGAAAACCGCGCGTGATGGCCAGCACGGTCGGTTCGCCCTTGCGCTCAAGCAGCGCATTGGTCGCCACCGTCGTGCCCATCTTGATGGCGCCCACCTGCTCCACGGGCAGCGCCGCTTCGGGCGCAAGCCCCATCAGCCGGCGCATGCCGGCCAGCGCCGCGTCGCGGTACTGGCCCGGGCTTTCCGACAGCAGCTTGCAGGTGGCCAGGCTGCCGTCAGGACGGCGCGCCACGATGTCGGTAAAGGTGCCGCCCCGGTCGATCCAGAATTGCCAGTCCATCGCCTTGCCCCCGCGCTTATGTGAGATGGCTATTGTAGCTGCCAAACAGGGGCGCGTTTCAGGCGTGTGCGCCTTGCCTTTCACCCGGTTCGGCCTTATGTTGAAGGCATGCTGACTAACGGAACACGCTCCATGCCCCTGATCGACTCTGCATCACCGCTGTACGCCATCGCCGAACTGCGCGCCATCGAACAAGCCGCCATGCGCGACCTGCCGCAAGGGTCGCTGATGCAGCGCGCGGGCCAGGCCGCCGCCAGTGCCGCCCTGAAGCTGCTGCACGCCCAGGATGACGGCGCCAGTGCGGGCCACCGGCGCGTACTGGTGCTGGCCGGCCCAGGCGACAATGGCGGCGATGCGCTGGAAGCGGCCGCGCACCTGGCCGGCAGCGGCACCGAGGTGCTGGTATGGCTGGCACCCGGGGCGCAAGCCACGTCACCCGAACGCGAACAGGCCCTGAGCCGCGCGCGCAACAGCGCCGCGCGCTTGATGGAAGCGGCAACTTCCATGGCCTCGGCCGCAGTGGGCGCCGCGCCATGGCACCTCGTCATCGATGGTCTGTTCGGCATCGGCGCGTCGCGCCCGCTGGACGGCGAATGCCGCGAAGTGGCGCAGCTGGTGAACAATCTGGCATGCCCCGTGCTGGCGCTCGATGTGCCCAGCGGCCTGCATGCGGACACGGGTGCCATCGACGGCATCGCCATCCGCGCCACGCATACGCTCACCTTCATCGGCGACAAGCCGGGCCTGCACACGGCAAACGGCCGTGACTATGCGGGCGAGGTGGAAGTGGCGGCGCTGGCCATCGATCCATCCCTGTTGCCGCCCGCCAAAGCCCAGCTGGGCGGCCTGCACCTTTTCGCCCGCCAGCTGCAACCACGACGCCAGAACACGCACAAGGGCAGCTACGGCAGCGTGGCCATCATCGGCGGTGCGCAAGGCATGGCGGGCGCCCCTATCCTGGCGGCGCGCACGGCCCTGCATGCGGGCGCGGGCAGAGTGTATATCGCGTTTCACGATGCGCCGCCCGCCTTTGACAGCGGCCAGCCGGAACTGATGTGCCGCCGCGCGCAGGACGTGGATTTCTCGGGCCTGCACTTTGCTGCGCTGGTGGCGGGACCGGGCCTCGGCGACGACGTCGATACGCTGGAGCTGCTGCAGCGGACGTTCGAGAGCGACAGCCCGCTGCTGCTGGACGCGGACGCACTGAACCTGATGGCGGCCGAGCCGGAACTGCAATCGGCGCTGGCCGTGCGCACGGGCGCGGGGGCGACGATATTGACGCCCCATCCGCTGGAAGCGGCGCGCCTGCTCGACATGACGGTGGCCGAGGTGCAAGCCGACCGCCTGGGCGCGGCGCGCCAGCTGGCCAGCCAGCTGGGCGTCATCGTGGTATTAAAAGGTTCGGGCACGGTGATCGCCGCGCCAGATGGCCAGGTCGTCATCAACAACACGGGCGGCCCCGCGCTGGCGACTGCCGGCACGGGCGACGTGCTGTCCGGCCTGTGCGGCAGCCTGCTGGCGCAGGGCTGGCCTGAATGGGAAGCGGCGATTGGCGCCGTCTGGCTGCATGGCGCGGCAGCCGATGCGCTGGTGGCCGCAGGTAGCGGCCCCATCGGTCTGACGGCAGGGGAACTGATCCCGGCCATCCGCAAGCTGATCAATGCCTTGTCGGCATAGCTAAGAAGCTATACCAGTCGCCCTGCCGCAATGGTGATCGTGCGCCCGCAACGGGCCGCAATCGAACTGTCATGCGTCACCAGCACCAGGGTCGAGCCCCGTTCGCGGTTCAGCTCGAACATCAGCTGGATCACGGCCTCCCCGGTGGCGGCGTCCAGGCTACCCGTCGGCTCGTCGGCGAACAGCAGCGGCGGTTGCGTGACAAACGCACGGGCCAGGGCCACGCGCTGCTGCTCGCCGCCGGACAGGTATTTAGGATAATGCTTCAGACGGCTGCCCAGGTTCACCCTGCCCAGCATGGCTTGCGCCTTTTCTTTCGCGTCCGGGTCGCCGCGTAATTCCAGCGGCAGCATGACGTTTTCCAGCGCCGTCAGGTGCGCCAGCAACTGGAAAGACTGGAACACGAAACCCAGCTTTTCCTTGCGAAAACCGGCACGGCCGTCTTCGTCGAGGGCGAAGATATCGGTGCCGTCGAGGATGACCTTGCCCTCGCTGGGCGTGTCCAGGCCGGCCAGCAGGCCTAACAAAGTCGACTTGCCGGAACCGGAGGCGCCGACGATAGCCAGCGTCTCCGCCGTTTGCACGGTAAAATCGACTTGATGCAAGATGGTCAGCTCACCATCAGCATCGGGTACGCGCTTGGCCAGCTGGACCACTTCGATGGCCGGCCGGGCATTTTGGCTGTTGGGTGCGGCGGGCCGCTGGGCCGCTGCTTCTGACGGGAGAAAACTGGTGGAAGTCGCTTTAGGGAATTCGGGCATGCTGATCTATCTTAAAAAATTTCGTGAACAAATAAGTGTCAAGGGCAGCAATCCATTGCGGCGGCGCACGCTGTCCTTGCTGCCTGCCGCAGCCCTACTGCTGGTACCCTGCATGACGAACGCCTATTCTGCACCAAAAACGCTGCTGGTGCTCGGCGACAGCCTCTCGGCCGAGTATGGCCTGGCGCGTGGCACGGGCTGGGTGGCGCTGCTGGAACAGCGGCTGCAAGCGCAAAAGAACGATACGCGCATCGTCAACGCCAGCATCAGCGGCGAGACCACTAGCGGCGGCCGCGCCCGCCTGCCGGCCCTGCTGGCGAAGCACCAGCCCGATGTCGTGCTGATCGAACTGGGCGCCAACGACGGCTTGCGCGGCTTGCCCGTGGCGGCCGCCGAAGCGAATCTGCGCGCTATGGGTGACGCGGCCAGAAAAACGGGCGCGCAGGTGGTACTGGTGGGCATGCGCATGCCGCCCAATTACGGCCGCGCCTATGGCGAGCAGTTTTATGGCGTGTACGGCAAGCTGGCCAAGGAATGGAAGGCGCCGCTGGTGCCCTTCATGTTCGAAGGCATCGCCGACCAGCCACAACTGTTCCAGGCTGACCGCATGCACCCGAATGCACAGGCGCATCCGACAATTTTGAAAAATATCTGGCCACAATTGGCGCCGTTGCTGAAAGCCAAGTAAGCCTGCGCCAAGCCCGCACATGCTGCAGACAAAAAAATAGCCGCTTGAGAGCGGCTATTTTTATGCGTGGAAACTAAATCTTACGGTGCTGGCGCTGCGGCGGCCGGGGTGGTGACCGGCTTGACGATCTTCACCTTGGCCTTGGCTTTCAGGTATTCGACGTAATCGAACATTTCCTGTTGCGCCAGGATGCCGCTGATCTGGTCTTTCTCTTGCTGGCGGCGCGCTGCGTCCACTTGCGCCGGCTGCTGCACCTTGGCGATACGGTAGATGCCATAACCAAGGGCTGGCAGGTCCACGCCCACGTACGCTGGCAGCTTGCTCGTGTCCGCTTTCATGACTTGCGCGATGGCGGCGCGGTTGATGCCGTCGAGCTTGCTGCGCGACACCCATTGTGCGGCGCCGAAACCAGTCGCATCACCGGAAGCCTTCAAGGCGGCCAGCTTGGTTTCGCCCGCTTTCTTGGCCAGCTTTTCCGCTTCTTCCATCGTCACGCGCTGACGGATCATCGCTTCAACTTCGGCCAGCGGACGCTTCGATGCAGGCTTGAATTCCACTACGCGGCCAGCGATCAGCACGTTCGGTGCAACGGTCACGGCTTCCGTGTTGCGCTTGTCTTTCAAGGAATCGTTCGAGAAGATGGCAGTCAGGAACTTGGCGTTGTTGAACGGCGCCTTGCCCAGTGCTGGCGACGGCGTGCGCGACAGGTTGGCGACGCTTTCCACTTTCAGCTTCAGCTTGTCGGCCACCGGTTTCAGGCTGTCCGATTGCTCGTAGACCGTGTTGGTGAACGTTTCGGCCATTTCCGAGTATTTCTTGGCAGCAAATTGCTTGCGCAGGTCGGCCGTGATTTCGCCGCGCACTTCATCGAGTGCCTTGACGTGCTGTGGCTTGAGCGAGGTGACGGTCAGGATGTGGTAGCCGAAATCGGAAGCGACGACATCGCTGATTTCACCTTGCTTGAGTTTGCTTACCGCGCTCAGCAGTGGTGCCGGCAAGCCATCCTTGCCAATCACGCCCAGGTCGCCGCCCTGTTCGGCGGAGGCAGGGTCTTCCGACTTGGCCTTGGCCACGGCGGCAAAGCTGGCAGGCGTTTTGCGCACGTCAGCCAGGATCGCTTCAGCCTTGGCCTTGGCGGCTGCCTTGTCGGCGGCCGATGCATCTTTCTTGACGGCTACGAGGATGTGGCTGGCCTGGCGCGCTTCTGGCGTCGTGTAGGCTTTCTGGTTCTTCGCGTAGTAACCGGTCACGTCGGCATCGGTGACGTCGACTTGCTCGCCGGCAGCGCTGTCGTCGAGCACGACGTATTCGATCTTGGCTTGTTCCGGGATCTCGAAGAACTTGCTGTTCTTGTCATAGAAAGCCTTGATCATGGCGTCCGTCACTTTGACTTCCGGCACGTACTGGGCGATCGGCAACAGCAGTTCCTGCACTTCACGCTCTTCCGAGGTGATGTCCGACAGGCGCTTGGAAACGGTGCTTGGTGCGAAGGCGGTGCCTTGCACGGCGCCGGCAAGTTGCTGCAGGGCCATATCGCTGCGGCGGCGCGCATCGTATTGCTGTGGCGACATGCCTTGCGCGGCCAGCATGGCCTTGTAGCGTTCCAGATCGAATTTACCGTCCGGCAAGGTCAAGCCTGGGATTTCCAGCACTTCTTTTTGCAGTACGGCATCGCTGATGACGAGGTGGCTACGGCCCACTTCGGCGGCCACGGCGCGCTCGGCGATCAGGTTGTCGAGGATGCTCTGGCGCGCTTCCGGCGTGTCAAACATTTTCTGGTCGAACTGCTCGCCCATCATCTGGCGGTAGCGGTCGATCTGCTGGCGTTGCGCTTCTTCATATTGCTGCTGCGTAACGACCTGGTCGCCGACCTTGGCGATGGTGTTCGCGCCGTCGCCGAAGCTTTGGTAGCCGCTGATACCGACCAGTGCAAAAGACGGGACGATGACCAGCATCAAGAGAAACTGCATCAAGCGTCGATGGGTACGAATAAATTCAAACATGGTCAGCCAATTCGGGATGAGTGGATCACTATAAAAAAAGGCGAACATGCGTTCGCCTTGATTTCTTCGGCGGAATGGACGGGACAGATGTCCACTTCCCCTTTAGATTCAACAACTTGGCGCTGGAACTAAAGCAGGATTCTGACGCCCAAGCCATTATCTCCTGATTCTACAATGCCCATAGCGCTATAGCAAGAGTAAATCAGGGCGCGCCCTGCGCCGGTGCCGCGCGCCGCGCCGCGATGCCGGCAAGGCGCCAGCCTCGGCATTAAACCCGGTGAAGCTTAAAGCGGATTTAAATGGCCATGCGTTTGATTCAAAACGGCATGCGGGATTTTCAAAATGGAGGCGCGTAGAGATAATCGGACGCATAAAAGAAAAACCCGCGCTACTTATTCAGCAGCGCGGGCTTCTATATTCTGGCGGAGCGGACGGGACTCGAACCCGCGACCCCCGACGTGACAGGCCGGTATTCTAACCAACTGAACTACCACTCCTTAAGAGCGTATTTTTTTGGCGGAGCGGACGGGACTCGAACCCGCGACCTCCGACGTGACAGGCCGGCATTCTAACCAACTGAACTACCACTCCGAAAAATACACAGTACTACTTGCATTTGCATCCAAGGTTGCGATTCGAAGAACTTCAACCCTGAAATCGCGGCACCCGGGGGCGCCGCCAAATGTTTCCGGTGATTGTCACCTCACCGAAGTCCGTTAGTTTACAGCATCCTTCAAAGCTTTACCAGCTTTAAATTTTGGAACTTTTGCAGCTTCGATCGTGATCGCTTCTTTGGTACGCGGATTGCGGCCGGTACGCTCAGCGCGTTCGCTGACCGAGAAAGTGCCAAAACCAACCAGCGTCACGCTGTCGTTGTTTTTCAAAGTTTCCGTCACGCCGCCGATAACAGCGTCGAGTGCGCGCGCAGCGGCGGCTTTGGAAATGTCAGCTTTTTCAGCAATGTGGTCGATCAATTCAGTCTTGTTCACTAGCATCCCCAATTACAAAGGTATAAAACGTTTACCGTATCGTTGCGGCACTTTTGGCACCACAGCTGTCCGGCGAAAAAAATGTGCAGGCGTATTAAACAAGCCACACTGTATATGTGTCAAGCGCTTTGGGGGCGCAATTCACGTTTCAATATAAAACAAGCGCTCTAAAAGCGCTTGTTTGGGGAAAACAGGGGTAAAACGTTAGTGTTTTACCACCTCACCAGCTGCGTCGGGCTTGGCCGCGGCGGCCGTGACAGCCTCCACAGCAGCGACTTCCACCAACGGTTCAGGCATGCGTTCAAGGGCGATTTCCAGCACTTTATCGATCCAGCGCACCGGCACGATCTCCAGTTTGTTCTTGACGTTGTCCGGAATTTCGGCCAGGTCTTTCACATTTTGCTCTGGAATCAGGACCGTCTTGATGCCGCCGCGATGGGCCGCCAGCAGCTTCTCTTTCAGGCCGCCAATCGGCAACACTTCGCCGCGCAAGGTGATCTCGCCCGTCATCGCCACATCGGCACGCACGGGAATGCCCGTGAAGACCGATACCATCGCCACCGTCATGGCCGCGCCAGCCGAAGGACCGTCCTTCGGTGTCGCGCCTTCCGGCACGTGGATGTGGATATCGCTCTTCTCGAACACGTCCGCCTTGATGCCCAGGCGCTGTGCCCGGCTGCGCACCACCGTGCGGGCTGCCTCGATCGACTCTTTCATGACGTCGCCCAGGGTACCCGTGCGGATGATGCCGCCCTTGCCCGGCATCGACACGGCTTCGATGGTCAGCAGATCGCCGCCCACTTCCGTCCATGCCAGACCGACCACCTGGCCCACCTGGTTTTCTTTCTCTGCGACACCGAAATCATAGCGGCGCACACCGAGGAATTTATCCAGGTTCTTCGAGTTGACGATGACTTTCTTGTCGGATTTCTTCAGCAGCAGCATCTTCACCACCTTGCGGCAGATCTTCGACACTTCACGCTCGAGCGAACGCACACCGGCTTCCCGCGTGTAGTAGCGGATGATGTCGCGCAAGGCCGACTCGGCCACCGAGATTTCCTCTTCCTTCAAGCCATTGTTCTTGATCTGCTTCGGCAGCAGGTAACGCTGCGCGATGCTGGTCTTTTCATCTTCCGTGTAACCGGACAGACGGATCACTTCCATGCGGTCAAGCAAGGCTGGCGGAATGTTGTACGAGTTCGACGTGGCCACGAACATCACGTCGGAAAGGTCGAAATCGACTTCGATGTAATGGTCGGAGAACGTGTGGTTCTGTTCCGGATCAAGCACCTCCAGCAGGGCCGACGACGGATCGCCACGGAAATCGGCGCCCATCTTGTCGACTTCATCGAGCAGGAACAATGGATTGCGTACGCCGACTTTCGACAGCGATTGCAAAATCTTGCCCGGCATCGAGCCGATGTAGGTGCGGCGATGGCCGCGGATCTCGGCTTCGTCGCGCACGCCGCCCAGGGCCATGCGCACGAACTTGCGGTTCGTGGCGCGGGCGATGGACTGGCCCAGCGAGGTTTTACCCACGCCCGGAGGGCCGACGAAGCACAGGATAGGCGCTTTCAGCTTGTCGACGCGCTGTTGCACCGCGAGGTATTCCAGGATGCGTTCCTTGACCTTGTCGAGGCCGTAGTGGTCGCCCTCGAGCACTTTTTCCGCATTCGCCAGGTCGTTATTGACCTTGGATTTCTTTTTCCAAGGCAAATTGACCAGGGTGTCGATGTAATTGCGCACCACGGTGGCTTCGGCCGACATCGGCGACATCAGCTTGAGCTTCTTCAACTCGTTGGTAGCCTTGTCGAGCGCTTCCTTCGGCATCTTGGCCGAAGCGACTTTTTTCTCCAGCTCGTCGAGGTCGGCGCCATCTTCGCCCTCGCCCAGTTCTTTCTGAATCGCCTTGACTTGCTCGTTCAGGTAGTACTCGCGCTGCGACTTTTCCATCTGGCGCTTGACGCGACCACGGATGCGCTTTTCCACTTGCAGGATGTCGAGCTCGCCTTCGAGCTGGCCCAGCAGATGTTCGAGGCGCTTGGCCACGCTGAAAATTTCCAGGATGACTTGTTTTTGCTCAAGTTTCAGGGGCAGATGCGCAGCCACCGTGTCGGCCAGGCGGCCGGCATCGTCGATGCCCGACAGGGACGCAAGGATTTCCGGTGGAATCTTTTTGTTCAGTTTGACGTACTGGTCGAACTGTTGCACGATCGCGCGGCGCATGGCTTCGACTTCCGACTCGTCGCCCGGCTCGGACTCGAGCGGCGTCAGGTCGGCGATGAAGTGCGTCGGCGAATCGCTGATGTGGTTGATACGGGCACGCTGCGCGCCTTCGACCAGCACCTTGACGGTGCCATCGGGCAGCTTCAGCATTTGCAGAATATTGGCGACGCAGCCAATTTCATAGATATCCGAAGGGGACGGCTCGTCCTTCGCGGCTGCTTTTTGAGCGGCAAGCATGATGCTCTTGCCCTGCTCCATCGCAGCTTCCAGCGCCTTGATCGACTTTGGACGGCCAACGAACAGCGGTATCACCATATGCGGGAAAACGACGACATCCCGCAGCGGCAATAACGGCAGTTGAGTTTGCTCAGTTAATTTGGAAGTTGTCATGGCGTACCTTATAGAAAGCGTGTTTACGATGTTGGCGCTCGCTGCCAAAACACAAGACCGGCGAGAATAAATAATTCTGTGAAACAAACATAGAGTCTATTTCGCAAAACACACCCGCATGACTGTAACAAATGCAGTTTTAACAGTAAAAAAGCCACGCGCAGCTAAGCGCCGCGAGTGGCTTTACGATTGAAGCCTGCACTCATTGATTTAAATTGTACTGCCATGCATTAAGGAATCAAAACCCTTTTTATGCATTTGTCTCGGCAGTTTTCAATTTTCTCCGGAGGCCTTGGCAGTCTCTTGATAAATCAACAAAGGTTTGGCGCCACTGGTGATGGTATTTTCGTCGATGACGACTTTCACCACATTTTGTTCGCTCGGCAGTTCGTACATGACGTCCAGCAAAGCATGTTCCAGGATGGAACGCAGGCCACGGGCACCGGTCTTGCGCGCCAGCGCCTTCTTGGCGATCGCATGCAAGGCGGCCGGACGAATTTCCAGTTCCGCGCCTTCCATTTCCAGCAGCTTCGAATACTGCTTGATCAGCGCATTCTTTGGCTCGACCAGAATCTGGATCAGCGCCTCTTCCGTCAATTCCGCCAGGGTGGCGATGACGGGCAGACGACCCACCAGTTCCGGGATCAGGCCAAACTTGACCAGATCTTCCGGTTCCGCTTGCAACATCAGTTCGCTGGCCGAGCTTTGCGACTTGCTGCGCACCGTGGCCGAGAAGCCGATGCCACTCTTTTCGGAACGGTTGGCGATCACTTTCGACAGGCCGTCAAAAGCGCCGCCGCAAATGAACATGATATTGGTCGTGTCGATTTGCACGAAATCCTGGTTCGGATGCTTGCGGCCGCCTTGTGGCGGCACGGAAGCCATCGTGCCTTCGATAAGTTTCAGCAAGGCTTGCTGCACGCCCTCGCCCGACACGTCGCGCGTGATGGACGGATTGTCGGACTTGCGCGAAATCTTGTCGATTTCATCGATGTAGACGATGCCGCGCTGGGCTTTCTCGACGTCATAGTTGCAGCTTTGCAGCAGCTTCTGGATGATGTTTTCCACGTCTTCACCCACGTAACCGGCTTCGGTCAGGGTGGTGGCGTCGGCGATCACGAACGGCACGTTGAGCATGCGCGCCAGGGTCTGTGCCAGCAGGGTCTTGCCCGAGCCGGTAGGACCGACCAGCAAGATGTTGCTCTTGGCCAGTTCGATGTCGTCTTTCTTGCCCAGGTGCTTGAGGCGCTTGTAATGGTTGTACACCGCCACCGACAGGATGCGCTTGGCAGTCTGCTGGCCGATCACGTACTGATCGAGCAAGGCGGCAATTTCTTGCGGCGTCGGCAGGTCGGATTTGGTACCGGTCACCGTCTCGATGCTCGACGTTTCATCACGGATGATGTCGTTGCACAGGTCGATGCACTCGTCGCAAATGAACACGGACGGGCCGGCGATGAGTTTCTTCACCTCGTGCTGGCTTTTGCCGCAGAACGAGCAATACAGTAATTTTTCGCCGCTAGAGGATTTTTTGTCTGACATAAGGCATTTTGGTTGGAACTGCATTAACAATATTGCAAAATCGCAAGCCGGAGTGCGGTAGTTGCCCGCAAAGGCAGCCACCCATGGCGCAAGTCAACAACCTGCACAAGCTCCATGCTACCCGAAATAAAAGCGAAACGCCCGAACGTTTGATCGCCCGGGCGTTTACTTACGTACTTAGCAATACCGGTAGGGGCTCATCAAGCGCGGCTGGTCAACACTTTGTCGATCAAACCATACTCAACGGCCTCGTCGGCGGACATGAAACGGTCGCGGTCGGTGTCCTTGGCGATCTGTTCGATCGACTGGCCCGTGCGCTCGGCCATGATGCCGTTCAAGCGGGTACGCAGGTAAAGGATTTCCTTTGCCTGGATCTCGATGTCGGACGCCATGCCTTGCGAACCACCGGACGGCTGGTGAATCATGATGCGCGAGTTCGGCAGCGAGAAACGCTTGCCCTTGGCACCAGCGGCCAGCAGGAAAGCGCCCATCGAGGCAGCCATGCCCGTGCACAGGGTCGAGACGTCCGGCTTGATGAACTGCATGGTGTCGTAGATGGCCATGCCGGCCGAGACCGAACCACCTGGCGAGTTGATGTAGAGCGAGATTTCCTTTTCCGGATTTTCGCTTTCCAGGAACAGTAGCTGGGCGACAACCAGGTTGGCCATCTGGTCATTGACCGGGCCGACCATGAAAATCAAGCGTTCCTTCAGCAGGCGCGAGTAAATATCATACGAGCGCTCGCCGCGACCGCTTTGTTCCACCACCATCGGCACCAGGCCGAGCATCTCTGTGTCCAGCGCTGGGTTACGGTTCATACCTGTCATTTCATTTCCTTGTGAAGCAGTTAGGGGATGCTACCAACACCTTGAAACACCAAACAAAACCTACTGCGCGTCGCGATTTGCGGCCTCCGATGCTCACTGTGCATTCGCACAGCTCCGCTTCTCAGCCACAACTCCCATCCGCTCGCTACGGTTTTTGTTTGGTGTCAAAGGCAATAATGGCATCCCAATACCAACTGGTTTACGCTTGTGCGTTGCTTCCCATCAGTTCGTCGAAAGCAACTGCTTTCGTCGTGACTTTCGACAGGCCCAACACGTAAGTGACGACGTTTTCTTCCAATACAAGGGCTTCGATCTCACCCAGACGACGACGGTCGCTGTAGTAGTACTTCAGCACTTCGCGTGGATCTTCGTAGCTTTGGGCGAAATCTTCGATTTGCGCTTTGACTTGCTCAGGCGTTGCCTGCAGGTTGTTGTCGCCCACCAGTTGCGACAGGATCAGGCCCAGGCGTACGCGACGCTCGGCTTTTTCTGCGAACAGTTCTGCTGGGAAAGGCACGTCCTTGACGTTCATGCCGCGCTGCGCCATGTCCTGGCGGGTCATTTCGGCCAGGCGCTCGGAATCCTGAGCGATCAGCGTTTTTGGCACGTCCAGCTCAGCAACTTTGATCAGCGCGTCCATGACGGCTTCCTTGTTGCGTGCTTTCACGCGGCCAGCGACTTCACGTTGCAGGTTGACTTTGATGTCTTCGCGCATTTTGGCCAGGTCGCCATCGGCAACGCCCAAGGACTTGGCGAATTCAGCATCGACTTCTGGCAGGTGCGCCCATTCCAGCTTTTGCAGGGTGATGGTGAACGAAGCGGTTTTACCGGCAACGTCCTTGCCATGGTAGTCCTCAGGGAACGACAATGGGAAAGTCTTCGATTCGCCCACTTTCAGGCCCAGGGTCGCTGCTTCGAATTCTGGCAGCATGCGGCCTTCGCCCAGCACGAAAGCGTAGCCTTCAGCTTTGCCGCCTGGGAATTCAACGCCGTCGATCGAGCCGACGAAGTCGACCGTCACGCGGTCGCCATTGGCAGCAATCGGCTCACCGCCGTCGCCGTGTTCGCCAGCTTCGCCCTTGGCGTGGAAGTGCACGCGCTGCTTGCGCAGGATGTCGATGGTCTTGTCGATTTCGGCTTCCGACACGTCGGCTTGCACGGTTTCGATTTCAACGGCCGTCAGGTCGCCGATCGCGACTTCCGGATACACTTCGAAGGTTGCGTCGAAAGCCAGCTGGCCTTCGGCTGCTTCTTCTTTCGGCACGATGTTCGGGAAACCGGCGACGCGCAGATTGTTTTCGTTGGCGGCGTCGTTGAACGCGCGGCCAACTTTGTCATTCAGCACTTCCGATTCAATTTGGTAGCCGTATTGTGCTGCGACCATTTTCAACGGCACTTTGCCCGGACGGAAGCCCGGTGCCTTAGCCGTACGGGCTTGCACTTTCAGGCGCTTCTCAACTTCCGTGCGGACGTCCGTCAGCGGGAAGGAGATCGTGATACGACGTTCGAGTTTGCCCAAGGTTTCGACTGCAGTTGCCATGTAAAAAATCGTCCAAAAAATAAACACTGTTGGTGCGAGAAAAGAAGACCCGACCCCTTGCGCCATCGCTGGCGGCAAGACATGGGTCCAGCTTCACTCGCTCGCATATTCATCTGTAAAAGCACTGGAAAACAGGACGATGGACCTGGTCTACCCGGCTGAGGGAAAACCCGCACCAGGCACCAAACAATCCGCCGCTTCCAGTACTGCGACAGGGCTCCGAGCGTCCAGCCTTGCTTTCAAGTAAATGCAAGGCCAGCCATCATTCGGTAAAGCGTGGCATTATAACAAAGGACTTCGGGAAAGTGGCTGGCTTTGCAGCCCGGCCACAGAGGATGCCAGCGGCGGCGAACGAATCGCTACAGCCTGGGTTGCCCTGTCTTTACTCTTGCCCCGGCATTCTTTATTTCGCCAGAGACAGGCTTTCCAGCCTGCTTCATTCATTAGTATATGCGAACTGTCGCTCCGTCCGAAACAAAGAAATGCGCTCTTGGCGAAGATTTCAGCCAAAAAACCTTCGATTTACCTCAATTTGGCCATTTTTCAGGCAAATCTCCGTCCGCGCCCCGCCCTGCCGCACCATCTCAGGCAAAAAAATTGCACAAACAAAGGCATGCCGAATGATGGAAAGACAGGAAAGGCAACAGAAAAACAGGAAAGACGCCTGCAACGAGGCTGAAGAACAACTTGATGGTACTGCACTTCCGGGCTGGAACAACCCGGATTGGTGCGGATGGGGAGACTCGAACTCCCAAGCCGAAGCACTGGCTTCTAAGACCAGCGTGTCTACCAATTCCACCACATCCGCATTTTGTACTACTTTGTACTACTTGCTCCCTGATTTTAACAACTCGGGAACGATCTGGCTACCGTGGACTTATTCAGCGAGCCCTCGGTAAAGCAAAGGCGGCATTTTACTGGATTTCCCAGAGGAATGCCGCCTTTTTTATGACTGCACCTTGGCGCTGGCTCCTAGCCTTCTTTTGCGGTCACCGGCTCCGGCTTCTTGACCCGGAACCAGGCCGCATACAGGGCCGGCAGGAACAGCAGGGTCAAAGCCGTCGCCAGGATCAGGCCGCCCATGATGGCGACCGCCCTGGGTGATCCGCCCCAGAACATGGAGCGCGACAGCGGGATCATCGCCAGAGTGGAGCGTTTACTTCCCTAGCTCCCAATCTTGTCCAGCGGCTCCGGCTTCTTGACCCGGAACCAGGCCGCATACAGGGCCGGCAGGAACAGCAGGGTCAAAGCCGTCGCAAGGATCAGGCCGCCCATGATGGCGACCGCCATCGGCCCCCAGAACACGGAACGCGACAAAGGAATCATGGCCAGCGCGGCAGCCGCGGCCGTCAGCACGATGGGACGGCAGCGGCGCACGGCCGAGTCGATGATGGCATCCCAAGGTGCCGAGCCATCCTTGATGTCTTGCTCGATCTGGTCGACGAGGATCACCGAGTTGCGAATGATCATGCCGAACAGTGCGATCACGCCCAGGTTGGCCACGAAACCCAGCGGACGATGCAGCAGCAGCAAGGCAAACGCGGCGCCCGCCACGCCCAAGGGCCCCGTCAGGAACACCAGCAGGGAGCGCGAGAAACTGTGCAACTGCAGCATCAGCAAGGTGAAGATGATGAAGATGGCCAGCGGCAAGTTGGCCGCGATCGACGCTTCCGCCTCGCCGCTGTTGGCCGCCACGCCCTTCACCGTGATGCGGTAGCCGTTCGGCATCCTGGCCCGCAAGGCATCGAGCTGCGGCGCCAGCTGCGTCGACACGGTGGCACCCTGGATGCCGTCGACCACGTCCGATTGCACGGTAATGGCCCATTCGCGCTTGTCGCGCCAGACCACGCCCGGCTCCCACACGAAATGCGCGCGGGCCAGCTGCGAGATAGGCACGGACTTGCCCGTTGCCGTCGGAATATTCGTGTCATTCAGCACGGAAATCGTTGCCCGCTCGACCAAAGGCTGGCGCACCTGGATATCGATCAGCTTATTGTCTTCACGGAACTGGCCGATGACGGTGCCAGACAGAATCGTATTGGCCGCCTGCATCACCGTCTTCGAAGTGACGCCCAGCGCGCGCATCTTGTCCTGGTCCAGGTCCAGGCGCAGCACTTTCACCGATTCATTCCAGTTGTCATTGACGCCCAGGGTGTTCGGATTGGCGCGCAGGATGTCCTTGACCTGGTCGGCGATGGCGCGCACGCCCGCCACTTCCGGCCCCGTGACGCGAAATTGCACGGGATACGGCACCGGTGGTCCGTTCGGCAACAGTTTTACCCTGCCCCGCACTTCCGGGAAATCCTTCTTGAAGACATCGACGATTTGCTGGCGCAAGCGTTCGCGGTCCGCGAGGCTCTTCGGCAAGACCACTACTTGCGACACATTGGTCTGCGGGAAGATCTGGTCCAGCGGCAGGTAGAAACGGGGACTGCCCGTGCCCACGTAGCTGGTCACGCTATCCACGCCGTCGAGCTTGCTGACGAACGCCTCGAATTTCTTCACCTGCTTTTCATTCGCGGCAAAGGTCGTGCCCTCGGGCGACCACAGCTCCACCATCAGTTCCGGACGGCTGGAATCGGGGAAGAATTGCTTCTCGATAAAGTTAAAGCCATAAATGCCCAGCGCAAAGATGGCCAGCGTGGCGACGATCGTCGTCTTGCGCCATTCCACGCACCAGGTGACGGCGCGGCGGAAGCGGCGGAAGTTCGGCGTATCGAACAATTCATGGTCGTTATGCGCGTGCGGTTTCACTTTCAGCAAGACGTAGCCGATGTAGGGCGTAAAGACGACAGCCACCACCCAGGAAATAATCAGGGCCAGCGCATTGACGGAGAACAAGGAGAACGTGTATTCGCCGGCGGCCGACTTGGCCAGGCCGATGGGCAAGAAACCCGCCACCGTGATCAGCGTGCCCGTCAGCATGGGCATGGCCGTCGACGTGTAGGCGAACGTGGCCGCGTCGAAGCGGGACATGCCCTCTTCCATCTTGCGCACCATCATCTCGACGGCAATGATGGCGTCATCGACCAGCAAGCCCAGCGCGATGATCAGAGCGCCCAGGGAAATCTTGTGCAAGTCGATGTCGAGCAGGCGCATGAAGAGGAAGGTGACGGCCAGCACCAGGGGGATGGTCAGCGCCACCACCAGGCCGGGCCGCACGTCGATGCGCAGCGGTTTCGTGTGCAAGCCCAGCGCAACAAAGCTGACGGCCAGCACGATCAAAATGGCTTCGACCAGGGTATGCACGAATTCACCCACGGAAGCGGAGACGGCTTCCGGCTGGTTCGACACGCGCTGCAACTCTATGCCGACCGGCAATTCGCTCTTCATGCGCGTCACCGTCGTTTGCAAGGCCTTGCCCATGTCGATGATGTTGCCGCCCTTTTCCATCGACACGCCCAGGCCAATCACTTCCTTGCCATTGAAACGCATCTTGTCCTTGGGCGGATCGACGAATTCGCGTTTCACGGTGGCAAAGTCGCCGAGCCGGAAGGTCGTGCCGTTGGCGCGCAGCTCCAGGTTTTCCAGGTCCTTGACGGTCACCATGGCGCCCGTCACGCGCACTTGCAGATTGTCCGTCGGCGTCACCAGCACGCCGGTGGCGTTGATGCTGTTTTGTTCGGACAATTGCTGCACGATGGCGTCAAAAGGAATGCCCAGTTGGGCAAATTTCTTGTGCGAAAAGATGATATTAATCTTTTCGTCTTGCACGCCGAACAGCTCCACCTTCGACACCTGCCCCACGGCCAGCAGCTCCTGGCGCACCTTGTCCGCGTAATCCTTCATTTCCGCGTAGGTGAAACCGTCGCCGGACAGGGCGAAGATGGAGCCATAGGTGTCGCCGAACTCGTCATTGAAGAACGGGCCCACCACGCCGGCCGGCAAGGTGCCCTTGATGTCGCCGATCTTCTTGCGCACCTGGTACCAGGCGGCGGCCGTTTCCTTGGGTGGCGCCGATTCGCGCAATTCCAGCAAGATCAATGTCTCACCAGGCTTCGAATAACTGGTGATTTCATTGATGTAGGGCGTTTCCTGCAGCTTCTTTTCCAGCTTGTCCGTCACCTGCTCGGCCATCTGCAGCGCTGTGGCGCCGGGCCAGTACGCTTGCAAGACCATGGCGCGGAAGGTAAACGGGGGATCTTCATCCTGGCCCAGGCTGGCATAGCTGAGCATGCCGCCGATCAGCAGCACGGCCATCAGGTAGCGCGTCAGCGGGATGTGTTCGAGGGCCCAGCGCGACAGATTGAAGCCGCCCTTCATTTGACGGCCCCCATGCTGGCTGCGGCGGCAGGCTTGCTGGCCAGTTCGGCGCCAAGGATAGACACTTTCTGGCCAGGCTTGAGCAGGTTGACGCCAGCCGTGACCACCGTCTGGCCCGCTTTCACGCCCGAGGTCAGCAGCAACTCATTGCCCGCCACGCCACCCACCGTCACCGGCACCAGCTTCACGGCACCGTTTTCCACCACCCACACGGAGCTTTGCGATTTTTCATTGAACAGGGCCGTCAACGGCACCTTGATCTGCGGCGTGGCCGTCTGCGAGGCAAACTGCACCACGGCCGTCATGCCCAGGCGCGCTTGCGGCGCGTCCGGGATGCTGACCCTGGCCAGGTAGGTGCGGGTGGCGGCATCGGCCACGGGAGACACGACACGTATCTTGCCCGGCAAGCCCTGCTTCGGGTCGGCCCACAGGCGCACCATCACATCCTTGACGCCGCGCAAGGTGTCCACCTTGTCTTCGGGAATGCCGATCACGACTTCCTTCTCGCCGCTCCTGGCCACTTGCACCACGGGCGTGCCAGGCACCACCACCTGCCCCACTTCGGTCTCGATGCGCGTGACGACGCCATCGACGTCGGCCAGCAAGCTGGCATAACCGGACTGGTTCGCCTGGCCCCGGTACAAGGCCTGGGCCGCTTCCACATTCGCCTGCGCCGCCTTGTAAGTGGCATCCTTGCCATCAAGCACAGCCTGGCTGACGAAATTTTTCTCGCGCAAATCCTGATAGCGCTTCAGTTCGGCGCGCGCCAGGTCGCGGTTCGTTTCCGCGCTGACCAGCGAGGCCTTGGCCTGCGCCTGCGACAGTTGCAAGTCGACCGGATCGAGCTGCATCAGCACTTGCCCTTTCTTCACGCTGGCGCCCACCTCGACCTTGCGCGCGACAATCTTGCCGCCCACGCGGAAACCCAGCTGCGATACCACGCGGGGCACGACCTCGCCCGCCAGCTCGGCACTCACGTCAACATTACTGCTAGAGAGCACCATCGCGCGCACGGGGCGCACGTCGTCCACTTTGACGGCAGGCTTGGAACAGGCCGCCAGGGTCAGCGCCAGGGCGGCGCCGGCGATCAGGCGCAGGGCGGGCAGTGCGGGTGCGCCGGTCTCGCGGCGCAGGGTTTTCAGGGCAAACAAGGTATTTTCCTTTACTATGCGGGCTGTTAGATTTTTACGTGAAGAAACTTTTCGCTTGCTATGCGATGCTAGCCAAACTTTTTCGCACGCGATATCCTTAAATTTGTGACAATATCAGCTTGATCATGACAGGGAGTGTCTTCCCCTAATGACTTTCTGGTTATTAATTATAATCGTGCGTAAAAGCTTTTAGTGACTTTTGCGTCATTAATCTTGAGACATACAACGTTCAGCAATCCTCCTGCGCTGGCAGGGTGCCGGACAAAAACTGCAAGACTAAAGAAGCGTGTTCAATGCCTGTAGACCATTACGAAAATTTTCCTGTTGCATCCTTCCTGCTGCCGCGCCGCCTGGTGCCAGCCGTCGAAGCCATCTATGCCTTCGCCCGCAGCGCCGACGACCTGGCCGACGAAGGTGACGCCACGCCGGCCGAACGCCTGGCCGCCCTGCGCGCCTATGAAGAGGCGCTGGGCCGCATAGCCCGCCACGAAGGCCATGCCGGCGAGAATGCCGCCATGTTCGAACGCCTGGCCGCCGTCATCGCCAGATTCCAGTTGCCGCTGAAACCGTTTTACGATTTGTTGTCGGCCTTCAAGCAGGATGTGCGAACGACGCGCTACGCCACCTACGACGACCTGCTCGATTACTGCGCCCGTTCCGCCAACCCCGTGGGACTGCTGATGCTGCACCTGTACGGTGCGGCCGATGAACAGAATGTACGCGATTCCGATGCGATATGTTCAGCATTGCAACTAATTAATTTTTTGCAAGACGTTGCCATCGACCAGCAAAAAGAGCGCATCTACCTGCCGATGGAAGACTTGAGCCGCTTTGCCGTCTCCGCCGCCGCCTTCGAGCGGCCCGAGGGGCACGGCAAGTGGAGCGCCCTGATGCGCTTTGAAGTGGCCCGCGCGCGCGCCCTGATGCTGTCCGGCGCGCCGCTGGCCCTGCGTTTGCGCGGGCGCATCGGCTGGGAACTGCGTCTGGTGGTGCAAGGGGGCTTGCGCATCCTCGAAGCCATCGAAGCCGTCAATTACGACGTGTTCCGGCGCCGACCCAAGCTGGAGAAACGCGACTGGCTGATCATTTTCTGGCGCGCCCTGCGCATGTCGCGCAAAAGCCTGCATCAAGAGACACAAGTAAAAACGGCTTTTCCCCCGTCGCCCACTCTGTAAGACGATAGAATAGCGGCTTCGATCTGCAACCCTTGCTCTTTTGACTATGTCTCCCGACGAATACTGCCAACAAAAGGCCGCCCAGAGCGGCTCCAGCTTCTACTACAGCTTCCTGTTCCTGCCTGCCGAACGGCGCAAGGCCATCACGGCCCTGTACGCTTTCTGCCGCGAAGTCGATGACACGGTCGACGAATGCACGGACGAAGCCGTGGCACGCACCAAGCTGGTCTGGTGGCGCAAGGAAGTCAAGGCCATGTACGAGGGCAACCCCACGCATCCCGTGATGCGCGCGCTGCAGCCGCACCTGGCCATCTATCAACTGGAAGAAAAGCATTTGCAGGCCATCATCGACGGCATGGAAATGGACTTGAACCAGACCCGCTACCTCGATTACCAGGCCATGAGCCGGTATTGCTGGCATGTGGCCAGCGTCGTGGGTATCTTGTCGGCCAGCATCTTTGGCGCGACCCGCCCGGAAACCCTGCTGTACGCGGAAAAACTGGGCCACGCCTTCCAGCTGACCAACATCATCCGCGATGTGGGCGAAGATGCGCGCAAGGGGCGCATCTACCTGCCGATCAGCGAGTTGCAGCAATTCAATGTGACGGCGGCCGACCTGCTGAACGCGCGTCACAGCGAAAACTTTGAAAACCTCATGCGCTTCCAGGTGGCGCGCGCACAACAGGCGTATGACGAAGCGTTTGCGCTCCTGCCAGCCGAGGACCGCCGCGCCCAGCGTCCGGGCCTGATCATGGCCGCCATCTACCGCACCTTGCTCAATGAAGTCGAGCGCGACGGCTACCACGTGCTGAAACAGCGCATTTCGCTCACGCCGATCCGCAAACTGTGGCTGGCCTGGAAGACCTGGGTTCGTGGCTGAGCGTAGCGTGAAGCAGCGCTACGCCGTCATCGGCGCTGGCTGGGCTGGCTGCGCGGCGGCCATGGAACTGGCGCGCGCCGGCCATGCCGTTACCGTCTACGAAGCGGCGCGTACCCTGGGCGGCCGCGCGCGCCGGGTCGAGAGAGAAAACACCGTGCTCGACAACGGCCAGCACATCTTGCTGGGCGCGTACACGGAAACCTTGCGCCTGATCAAGCTGTCGGGGCAAGACCCTGCAGAACTGATCCTCACCCTGCCCCTGCAAATGCGCTATCCGGTCGGTTCCGATGGCATGGATTTCATCGCGCCGCGCCTGCCCGCGCCGCTGCACCTGGCATGGGCCCTGCTGCGCGCCAAAGGTTTGCAGCGCGCCGACAAGCTGGCCCTGATGCGCTTTTCCACCGCCATGCGGACGATGGGCTGGCAGTTGTACAACGATTGCACGGTCAGCGAATTGCTGCAGCGCTTCGACCAGACGGACCGCCTGAACCGGCTGATGTGGCACCCGCTGTGCCTGGCCGCACTGAATACCCCGCCCGAGCGGGCCTCTGCCCGCGTCTTCATCAACGTGCTGCGGGACAGCCTGGGGGCATCGCGCCGCCGCGCCTCCGACATGCTGATTCCGAAAGCGAATCTGAGTGCCCTGTTTCCCGAGGCGGCCGCCCGCTACCTGGTCCAGCATGGCGGCGCAGTGCGCACGGGCGCCAAGGTCGCCGCCTTGCGGGCCATGCCCGATGGCCGCTGGAGACTCGATGACGGCGTCGATGACGGGGAAAGCTTTGATGGCGTGATCGTCGCCACCTCGTCCGTGCAGGCCGCCAACCTGTTGCAAGGTTTGCACGACGCACGTCTGGACGATGCTATTGATCGAGTGCAAGCTTTCACGCCGGAAGCCATCAGCACCTGCTACCTGCAATACGACGCCTCGGTGCGCCTGGACTTGCCGTTGTACGCGCTCGCCGATGCACCACAGCAGCAGCACTGGGGCCAGTTCGTCTTCGACCGGGGCCAGCTCGACGCCAGCCAGGCGGGCTTGCTGGCCGTCGTCATCAGCGCGTCCGGCCCTGCCGCCGAGCAAGGCCACGCGCCGCTGGCGCAAGCCATTGCCGCCCAGTTGGCACAGGTGTTGCAACGCCCGGACCTGGCGCAGCCCGTGTGGACCCAGCTGATCACGGAAAAGCGCGCCACCTTTGCCTGCACGCCGGACCTGGCGCGCCCCGGCAACGCCAGCGGCGTGCCGGGCTTGCTGTTGGCCGGCGACTACACGGCCAATGAGGACCGGACGCAAGACTATCCGGCCACCATCGAGGCGGCCGTGCGCAGCGGCGTGGCGGCGGCAAGGGCCGTCACCGCGGGCAAGATGGCAAAGTAGACTTGACGGTGCATCCTGCCCTGGTGTCGCTCGCCCCCGCGAAATTGCATTCTGTCGCACCGCACTGGTGCGCCTGCATGCGCCTGGGTACAGTCTGATCATCGACAACGGCCATGCCACGGGGAATACCATGCACACCACCTTGCACTTGAAAAACAGCTTGAAAGCCGTGGCGCTACTGGCTTGTGTGGCGCTGGCCACCCTGATCGTCATGCACGGTCAGCAAGCGCCACAATCGCCATTGCTGCTGAGCCAGGCAAGCATGCTGCTGCCGGCAGTGGGCTAAGCGGCGCGCAGGAACAGGAAGAATATGATGAACAAGCAAGATTATCTCGATGCGCTGCGGCACGCGCTGGCAGGCTTGCCACCGGACCTGGTGGCCAAGACCCTCGATTATTACGAACAAACCTTCATCGAAGGGGCGGCGGCCGGCCGCAGCGAGCATGAGATCGCCGACGACCTGGGCGACCCAAAAAAAATCGCCCTGACCTTGCGCAGCAGTACCCACCGCCAGGCTTTTGAACACAAGAAAACCCCCGTCAACCTGCTGCGCCTGCTCGTCTCGCTACTGGGCCTGGCCATCTTTAACCTGTTCATGGTCGTGCCTGCCGCCGTCTACGCGGCCCTGCTGGCCACCCTGTATGCCGTCGGCCTGAGCTTTTACCTGGCCGGCATCGCCATCACGGCCAGCGGCCTGTCCGGTGCCAACGAACTGGTGCTCGATGGTCCGCTGCGCCATGCCTTCATCCATGACGATGACGGCGGCGAAGGCGGCGAGCGGCGCGAGACGCGCATTACCATCGGCGACACGGGCATCGAAGTCGATCACCTGCCAGGTCCCTCGCAGCGTGAACCGGCCGAACCCCAGGGGCCGGGCGTTTCATCGCGCATGATGGAGCGGGCCGAAGCGCTGGCCGGTGGCGGCATCCGCATCTCCACCGACATGGACCGCGATGCGCGCACCACGCAAACCGTCTTCGGCGTGGGCATGCTGCTCGGCGGCATCGCCATATTCCTGCTCAGTCTGGTGGTCACGCGCTATACCTTGATCGGCATCAAGCGCTACATCGCCATGAATGTCTCCCTGCTCAAAGGTCACTAGAAAGGCTGCCATGAAACGCTTGCTCAAAGTTGGCCTGTCCATGCTCCTGCTGGCACTGGTCCTGATCGCCATGTCGTATGCGGCGCTGCGCGCCAAGGGAATCAGCAATCCCAGCAGCGCTGCCGGCCGCGCCGTGCGCAGCGAAACGCGCGCGATTTCCGCCGATATCAACAGCATCGACCTGGCCGGCCCCATCGACCTGGTGCTGCGCCGCGGCGCCACGCCATCGATGAAGGTGAGCGGCGAGCAGCGTTTGCTGTCAAACGTCGCGACCACCGCCGATGGCACGACCCTGCATATCGGCCCGAAAGGCATGCTCTTCCACCATCGCCAGCCGCTACAGGTGGAACTGGTGCTGCCATCGCTCGTGCGCGTGGAAGTGCACGGCAATGGCGACAGCAAGATCACGGGATTTTCCGGCGACAGTTTCATCCTGGAATTGACGGGTTCGGGCGACGTCAGCTTCACGGGACGCTACAAGCAGGTGTCGGCCACCGTCAACGGCAGTGGCGACCTCGACATCAACGGCGGCAACAGCGACAGCGTGGTGCTCGAAATGGTGGGTTCGGGGCGCATTGCCGCCAGCGGCAACACGAAATTCCTGCGCGCCGACCTGAGCGGCTCAGGCGATATCGATGCCGAGCACCTGGCGGCCGACAAGGCCAGCGTCAGCCTGCAAGGCTCGGGCCAGAGTACCGTTTTCGTGCGCGACGCCGCCAACCTCACCTTGCGCGGCAGTGGCGACATCAACGTCCACGGCAACCCGCGCCAGCGCGATGCGCAGAAAAGCGGATCAGGCGATATTATCTGGCATTAACGTCCCTTCCAGCCAACTGACCGCCTGCTCGCCGGCCGCCTTGCCTTGCGCCAGGCAGGCCGTCAGCAGGTAGCCGCCCGTGGGCGCTTCCCAGTCCAGCATTTCACCGGCCACGAACACGCCCGGCATGGCGCGCAGCATGCAGCCGTCGATGCCGTCGAAAGCCACGCCGCCGGCGCTGCTGATGGCTTCATCGATGGGGCGCGGACGCACAAGTCGGACGGGCAGCAGCTTGATGGCGGCCGCCAGCCTGGCTTCATCGGCAAAGTCGGCCGCGCTCAGGCATTCGCGCAGCAAGCCCGATTTCACGCCCTTGATACCCAGCCGGCTTTGCAAATGGCTGGACATGGAACGTGCACCGCGCGGGCGCGTGACTTCCTCGAATACCCGTTCATGACTGTAGTCGGGCGCCAGGTCCAGCCAGATGGTGGTGTGGCCCTCCAGCGCGATCTGCTCGCGCAGTGCCGCCGACAGCGCATAAATCAGGCCGCCTTCCACACCGCCCGCCGTGATCACGCACTGCCCCTGGCGCTTGACCGTCAAGCCATCGATGTCATGCGCCGTGATGGCCACCGTGGCCAGGTGTTCGCCCGCGTAACGGCTGCTGAAATGCGCGCTCCAGTCCACGTCGAAGCCGCAATTGGCCGGCGCCAGTGCTGCCACGGCGACGCCCTGCCCTTGCAGCAACGGCACCCAGGCGCCATCGGAACCGAGGCGCGCCCAGCTGCCGCCGCCCAGCGCCAGGATGACGGCGTCGAAGGAGCGCAGGCGTTCGCCGTCCGGCGTGGCAAAGGCCAGCTGGCCGTCTTGCCAGCCCGTCCAGCGGTGGCGCATGTGAAATTGCACGCCCGCTTCGCGCAAGCGGTGCAGCCAGGCGCGCAGCAAAGGCGCGGCCTTCATATCGGTCGGAAAGACGCGGTTCGAGGAACCAACGAAGGTGTCCACGCCCAGGCCGTGCACCCAGTCGCGCACCTTCTGCGGGCCGAACTGGTCCAGCGCCGGTTTCAGGCGGTTGGCCTGCCTGGCGTAGCGCGAGACAAAGGCCTGGTAGCCTTCCGCGTGCGTGATATTCATGCCGCCGCGTCCGGCCAGCAGGAATTTGCGGCCGACGGAGGGCATGGCGTCGAACAATTCCACCTGCGCCCCCTGGTCGGCGGCCGCCTGGGCGGCCATCAGGCCGGCGGGGCCGCCGCCGATGACGGCGATGTGAAACGGAGGGGAGCTGGAATTGGTCATGGCAAGCTGGGAAGACGCTGAAAACCCCGGCATTTTAGTCGAGATAAGGCCTGGGGATGGCAATAATGCCGAAAAATGATGCATACTGCGCGGACATGCTGTAGCGATCAGTACTTTGACTTCATGAGACAATGAGACGACAAGAGGAGAAACACATGGGTGCAGGATTCTGGATTTCCCGCTATTTGCTGGCCAGTTCGATTTTATTCATGATCCTGACGGTGGTCGATTACAGCAAAGGCAACGTGAGCAAGGCCAGCTTGCTGGGCGCCCTGGCCTGGGCACTGGTGGCCTCGGCCATCTTCATCGGCTCGAAATACTGGCGACGCAAGAAAGCCATCGACTGCGCCACCTGCAGCGATACCACGGCCAGCAAGCCTAAAACCAAGTCTTCATGAAAAAACGGCCACTTCGATGAAGTGGCCGTTTCATTTGGGCAAGCCCGATCAGCCGCCCGTCACGGGCGGGAAGAATGCCACTTCATCGCCGTCCGCAATCACGGTGCCAGCATCGCACATCACCTGATTATGCGCCATGCGCAGCGCGCGGCCCTGCGCCAGCGCGTATTCCCAGTTGCCGCCGCGGGCGATCAGGAGATTTCTCACCTCGCCCACCGTCAGCGGCGCGGCCACTTCCAGTACTTCCTGGCCCGTGCCCACCAACTCACGCACGCTGGCAAAAAAACGCAGATTGATCTTCATCGATACTTCCTTAGTACAGCAATTCGTTAAACGGGATAAAACGCAGCATGTCGCCGCGCGCAATCGACAGCCCCGGCGGGCAATCGATCAAGCCGTCACCCCACACGGTGGACGTCAGCACGCCCGAACTCTGGTTAGCGAACAGTTCCAGCTCGCCGTCGTCATTGACCTTGGCGCGCAAAAACTCGTTGCGCTTGTCCGCCTTCTGGCGTTCAAACGCGGCCGGCAGCCTGTAGCTGCGCGGCGCCAGATTGCCCGCCACGCCTTGCAGGCGCAGGATGAAGGGGCGCACGAACAGCAGGAACGTGACAAAACTCGACACGGGATTGCCGGGCAAGCCGACAAAGAACGCATCCTGCACTTCGCCAAACGCCAGCGGTTTGCCCGGTTTGACGGCGATCTGCCACATATTGAGCCGCCCTTCCGCTTCCACGGCAGGCTTGATATGGTCTTCCTCTCCCACGGACACGCCGCCCGAGGTGATGATCAAATCATTGCCCTGGGCCGCCTGACGCAGCACGGCGCGCGTGGCCACCAGGCTGTCGGGCACGATGCCCAGGTCCGTGATGTCGCAGCCGAGGTTTTCCAACAGACCGCGCAGGGTAAAACGGTTCGAGTTGTAGACGGCGCCCGGCGCCAAAGGTTCACCGGGCATGGCCAGTTCGTCGCCCGTAAAGAAGACGGCGACGCGCAGCTTGCGCAGCACGGGTAATTGCGCCAGGCCCACCGAGGCGGCCAGGCCCATTTCCTGGCTGCGCAGGCGCCGGCCAGCGCCAAGGATCTCGCCACCGGCGCGGATATCCTCGCCCTGGCGGCGCACCCACTCGCCCGCATGCGGCACGTGATTGACCGTTACCATGCCGTCGGCCGCCGTGCACTGCTCCTGCATCACCACGCAATCGGCGCCATCCGGCAGCAACGCACCGGTAAAGATGCGCGCCGCCGTCCCCGGCTGCAGGGGCTGGCCCAAGTGGCCGGCCGCGATGCGCTGCGACACGGGCAAGCTGGCCGCGCCGCTGGCGCAATCGCGCGCGCGCACGCAATAGCCATCCATCTGCGTGTTGTCGCGCTCGGGCACGTTCAGGGTCGACGTCTGGGCGGCCGCCAGCACGCGGCCATTGGCGCGCATGGTGTCGACCAGCTCCACTTCGGTCACGGGGCGCGCCGCGCCCAGCATGAACGCTTGCGCCTCGGCCACCGACAGCATGGGTTTGCGTGGCGCAGTCGGATCGCTCATCACAGGCCCGCTCATCACAAGCCCGTATTTGTGGCGATGTACGCTTTCATCTTTGCCACGTCGGCATCCATCACGACGAACTTTTGCGGCAAGTCTTCGATGTTTTCGAAACCGGCCGGGCGCTCAGCGTCCACGCCCAGCGCTTCGAGGATGGTTTCGTTGAACTTGGCCGCCAGCGCCGTTTCCAGCACGATCATCGGCACGTTCGGCTCCAGGTGCTCGCGCGCCACCTTGATGCCGTCGGCCGTGTGCGTGTCGATGGTGATGCCGTAGTCGTCGGCCACGTCGCGGATGGTGTCGAGGCGGTCCTGGTGCGTGGACTTGCCCGACTTGAAGCCATATTTTGCCACCAGCTTGAACTCATCGCCATCGCTGCCAGGCTTGCCGGACAAGTCAAAACCGCCGTGCGTTTCCACTTTGGTAAACAGCGCGCGCACGCGCTCGCTGTCGCGGCCCACCAGGTCGTAGACGAAGCGCTCGAAATTCGACGCTTTCGAGATATCCATCGATGGGCTGCTGGTATGGTAGGTTTCGGCCGACTTGCGCACACGGTACACGCCCGTGCGGAAGAATTCGTCGAGCACGTCGTTTTCATTCGTCGCCGCCACCAGTTTCGAGATCGGCAGCCCCATCATGCGGGCGATATGGCCGGCGCAGATATTGCCGAAGTTGCCCGACGGCACCGTGAACGACACTTTTTGCTCATTGCTGGTGGTGGCCGCCAGGTAGCCGCGGAAGTAGTACACGACTTGCGCCACGACGCGCGCCCAATTGATGGAATTGACGGTGCCGATTTTCTGTTGCGCCTTGAACGGCAAATCGTTCGACACGGCCTTCACCATATCCTGGCAATCGTCGAACACGCCTTGTACGGCGATGTTAACAATGTTCGGGTCTTGCAGGCTGAACATCTGCGCCGTCTGGAAGGCGCTCATTTTTTTGTGTGGCGACAACATGAAGACGCGGATGCCCTTCTTGCCGCGCATCGCGTATTCGGCCGCGCTGCCCGTGTCGCCCGACGTGGCACCGAAGATATTGAGTTCGGCGCCCGTCTTGGCCAGGGTGAATTCGAACAGGTTGCCCAATAGCTGCATCGCCATGTCCTTGAAGGCCAGGGTCGGGCCGTTCGACAGTGCCTGCAGCATCAGGGTGGTCTGGCCGCCCTTGACGACGTTTTCTTCGAGCACGCGCAGCGGCGTGATGTCGGCCGCGTTTTCGCCGGCGCGGGCGTTCTTGTAGACTGCCTTGGTATAGGTTTTCGCCGTCAATGCCTTCAGGTCCGCGGCCGGGATATCGGTGGCGAACTTCTTCAGGATTTCGAATGCCAGGTCGGCATACGACAATGTGCGCCAGGCGTTGAGCTCGGCACCAGTGACTTGCGGGTAGTGTTCAGGGAGATACAGTCCGCCATCGGGGGCCAGGCCGCCCAGAAGGATGTCGGAGAATTGCTGCAGATTCAATGGCGCTTTATCAGCGCGGGTAGACACGTAATGCATAGATTTGAAGAGTCCAGTTGAGCTGAGTGCGGTTAATCATGAATGGCAGCGGATATTATAGTGCCAGCCGCTCCCCAAGGCGAATCGCATGCGTACGCCACCGTCCTGGTCGTCGCGCCTGTTGTCAAACAGCAGCGTCCGGCAAAGCTAAAACCATTGCACTTTGGAAATTTTCTATGACGAGATCAACGCCCCTCGTAAAGATGCGTCCCCATACTGGCGTGCGCGCCTGATTTGCGCCACACTGATGTTTGTCGGCCGAATTGCGGCCATTCATGGAACAGGCCATGTCGCTGAGTAAAAAACCGTATCTGCAAAGCGCCACGCTGCGCACCGACGCCGTCGTCGACCTGGATCACTATCCGTTCAGCATCCCCGCCATCCGCGACTTCGTGCACATGGACTTCCACCGCGACGTGACGTTTTTCGTGGGCGAGAATGGCAGCGGCAAGTCGACCATGCTCGAAGCGCTGGCCGTGGGATTGGGTTTCGGCAAGGATGGCGGCACGCGCAATGTGCGCATCGCCCTGCCATCGGACGAGGAATCGGGCTTGCACGCATATTTGCGTCTGAGCAAGAGCTACAAGAAGCCCGACGACAGTTATTTTTTGCGCGCCGAGAGCTTTTTCAACGTCGCCACCTACATGGACGACATGCCCGAATACCTGGGTAGCTACGGCGGCAAGTCGCTGCACGCGCAATCGCACGGCGAAGCGTTCATGGCGACCCTGATCAACAAGCTGCGGGGCAAGGGACTGTATCTGCTGGATGAACCCGAGGCAGCCCTGTCGCCCAGCCGGCAGATGGCGGCCCTGTCGGTAATCCACCAGCTGGTGCAGGACGACTCGCAGCTGATCATCGCCACCCACTCACCCATCCTGCTGGCCTACCCAAACGCGAAAATCCTCAGCTTTACGGGCGGCGGCATCCACGAAGTGGCATATGAAGACACGGAACACTACGCCGTGACGCGCGATTTCCTGAATAACTACCCGAGAAGGCTGGAACAGTTGTTTGAGGAGGAGTGAGGGTGCAATAAGACGCAGCGGAAATCTGGAGTCAGACGGGGACGCCGAGTCCCGGCGGGTCTGACCCCGGCACTTAGCAAGCGGCGTGGTTGACGGTGATCACGTGCACGGCCAACCCGCCCAAGGACGTTTCCTTGTACTTGTCCTGCATGTCCGCGCCCGTCTGGCGCATGGTTTCGATGACTTCGTCGAGGCTGACGAAATGCGTGCCGTCGCCCTTCAGCGCCAGCGAGGCGGCCGTAATCGCTTTCACGGCGCCCATGCCATTGCGCTCGATGCACGGGATCTGCACCAGGCCGCCGATAGGATCGCAGGTCATGCCCAGGTGGTGCTCGATGCCGATTTCGGCGGCGTTCTCGATCTGTTCATTTGTGCCGCCCAGGGCCGCCACCAGGCCGGCCGCCGCCATGGCGCAAGCCACGCCCACTTCGCCCTGGCAACCCACTTCGGCGCCCGAGATCGACGCATTGCGCTTGCACAGCATGCCGATGGCGGCTGCCGTCAGCATGAAGCGGCGCACGCCGCCCACGGGGTCGCTGGGGCGGCAATCCTGCGCGTAGTAGCGCAGCACGGCCGGGATGATGCCGGCGGCGCCGTTGGTCGGCGCCGTCACCACGCGCCCGCCGGCCGCGTTTTCTTCGTTGACGGCCATCGCGTACAGGCTCACCAGGTGCACGGCGTCGTGCGGCAAGTCGTTGGCGCGGTTGTCCGACGCCTTCGCCTCCTGCGCCAGACGCCATAATTTCGCGGCGCGGCGCTTCACGTTCAAGCCGCCCGGCAGGTTGCCCGTCGTTTCCAGGCCGTGCGCGATGCAGTCGCGCATGACATGCCAGATGCGGTCCAGGCCTTCGTTCAATTCGGCGTCGCTGCGCTTGACGCATTCGTTGGCGCGCAGCATTTCCGGGATCGACAGGCCGCTTTCCACACCATGCGCCAGCAACTGCTCCATGGTGTCGAAGGGGAAGACGACCCGCGCGCTGGCGGCCGACTCCACCGCCGCCTCGGCCTGCGCCGAGGTTTGAGCTTCTCCGGCTTCGCGGATAAACCCGCCGCCGATCGAGTAATACACCTTGTCGACCCGGCTGCCGTCCGCCAGTTTCAAGGTAAAGCGCATGCCGTTCGGGTGCTCGGGCAGGGATTCGCTCTTGTGCCAGATCAAGCCCGTGGCCGCCGTAAACGGCACGACATGCGTGCCCAGCAGCGCGATTTCACCAGCCTCCTCGATGGCGGCCAGCTTGCTGTCGACGGCATCGGGCGCCACGTCTTGCGGCGTTTCACCCATCAAGCCCAGAATGACGGCCTTGTCCGTGGCATGGCCCACGCCCGTCAGCGCCAGCGAGCCATACAGGGCCGCCTCGACGCCCACTACCTGGTCCAGCGGACCGTATTCGACCAGAAAACGCCGCGCCGCCGCCATCGGCCCCACCGTATGGGAACTCGACGGCCCGATGCCGATCTTGAACAGGTCAAATACGCTCATATCCATGTAGTGTCTCTTTATCTTAGTATGTTTTTAAATGCGCGGGCGTGCTTCAGGCTGCCTTGGCGGCATGGCCCACGTCGACATTGGCCAGCATGTCGGTGACCATCTGCTCGACGCCGATCTGCGCTTTCCAGCCCCAGTCGGCGCTGGCCTTGCTGTCGTCCAGGCTTTGCGGCCAGCTGTCGGCGATGGCCTGGCGGCTGTCCGGCTTGTAGCTGATCTTGAAGTCCGGCACCATGTGTACGATGGCTTTGGCCAGCTGCTCCGGGTTGAACGACACGCCGGCCACGTTGTACGAAGAACGGATCTTGATCGATGTAGCGGGAGCGTCCATCAGTTCGATGGTGGCGCGGATCGCATCGGGCATGTAAATCATCGGCAAGGTGGTCGTCGCATCGAGGAAGCAGTCATAGCGCTCGCCGCGCAAGGCCGCATGGAAGATGGCGATGGCGTAATCGGTGGTGCCGCCGCCCGGAGGCGATTTGTAGCTGATGATGCCCGGGTAGCGAATGCTGCGCACGTCCACGCCATACTTGTTGAAGTAGTACTCGCACAGGCGCTCGCCGGCCAGCTTGCTGATGCCGTACATCGACGTCGGGTCCATCACCGTCATTTGCGGCGTGTTCACTTGCGGCGTGTTCGGGCCGAAGGCGGCGATCGACGATGGCCAGAAGATGCGCAATGGCTTGCCTGCCTCGCCCCGTTCGCGCGCCAGTTCCAGGGTATTGAGCAAGCCGTCCATGTTCAGGCTCCACGCCTTCAATGGCGCCGCCTCGCCCGTGGCCGACAGCATGGCCGCCAGCTGGTACACCTGGGTGATGCCTTCGTCGGCGATGATTTTCGCCAGGCCGTCCTTGTCCAGCACGTTCAGCTGCGCGTAGCGCTTGGCCTGGTACAGGTTGTTCGTGCCGATGTCGCTGGCGATGACGTTGTCCGCGCCGTGCTGCTGCGCCAGCGCGCCCACCAACTCACTACCGATTTGGCCGTTTGCGCCAATGACTAAGATGCGTTCCATGCTATTTTCCTGAATTCTTATTAGTTAGTAGTAGTGGTAGTGGTCAGCAGACCGAGTTCCTTGCCGGCCTGCTCGAAGGCGGCCAGCACTTGCACCAGCTGTTCACGCGTGTGGGCGGCCGACAGCTGCACGCGCACGCGCGCCTGGCCCATCGGCACGACAGGGTAGAAGAAGCCCGTCACCAGCACGCCCAGTTCATACAGGCGGGCGGCGAATTGTTGCGCCACGGGAGCGTCGAACAGCATCACGGGAACCACCGGATGCGTGCCTGGCTTGATGGTAAAGCCGATGCGTTCGATTTCGCTGCGGAAGAACGCCGTGTTTTCATGCAGGCGGTCGCGCAGTTCCGTCGACTTGGCCAGGCGTTCGAGCACCGACAGCGAAGCGCCGGCGATCGATGGCGCCAGGGTATTCGAGAACAGGTACGGGCGCGATTTCTGGCGCAGCGTGTCGATGACTTCCTTGCGCGCCGAGGTAAAGCCGCCCATGGCGCCGCCCAGGGCCTTGCCCAGGGTGCCCGTGATGATGTCGATGCGGCCCATCACATTGTGATGTTCGTGCGTGCCGCGGCCCGTCGCGCCCATGAAACCGGAGGCGTGGCATTCGTCGATCATCACCAGCGCGCCATACTTGTCGGCCAGGTCGCAGATCTTGTCGAGCTGCGCAATCGTGCCATCCATCGAGAATACGCCGTCCGTGACGATGACTTTATGGCGCTTGCCGGCGGCAATCGCCGCTTGCAGCTGCACTTCCAGGTCCGCCATGTCATTGTGCGCATAGCGGTAGCGGCCAGCCTTGCACAGGCGGATGCCATCGATGATGGAGGCGTGGTTCAGCGCGTCCGAGATGATGGCGTCGTTTTCATCGAACAGTGGCTCGAACACGCCGCCGTTGGCGTCGAATGCGGCCGCGTACAAAATCGTGTCCTCGGTCCCCAGAAAAGCGGAAATCGCCTGTTCCAGTTCCTTGTGCACGGTTTGCGTGCCGCAAATGAAGCGCACGGACGACAGGCCGTAGCCGTATTTTTGCGTGGCGGCAATCGACGCTTCCTGCGTCTGCAGGTCGCCGGACAGGCCCAGGTAGTTATTCGCACACATATTGATCAGGGTACGGCCATCGTCGCACACCACTTCAGCGCCCTGGCGCGAGGCGATCACGCGCTCGGGCTTGTACAAGCCCTGCTGGCGCAGTTGATCGAGATTCTGTTGCAGACCGCTGAAAAAGGTGTTCTTCGCTTGCTCGCTCATGATGATCCTTGTGTGTCGTATGGGTGGTCTCTGCCGCCATAGGTGAAAAGCAGCCGCTTGACCGGTGCGCGCAGTATGCTGTACCGTGAAGCGCTGTTTGAAGTCTACACGTTTCCGTGTTTTTCCTCAAAATCCACTATTTCGAACTGAAATTCAATATAGTGGATATTACCCAAGCCTTTTGAACTTTGCAAGCCACCTGCCGATGAAAACCAGCGTTTCGACCAATTCTCCCCCTGAAGTGGGTGCCACCCTGCAACGGCTGCGCCTGGCGCGCGGCCTGACACTGGAGGATTTATCGCGCATCGCAGGCGTTTCGAAGTCCATGCTGTCGCAAATCGAGCGCGAAAAAGCCAATCCCACCATCGCCATCACGTGGCGCCTTGCCAACGCCCTGGGCGTGCAGATCGGTGAGTTGCTCTCCAGCGCAGAAAAGGCCGTGGAAACCATCCGCATCACGGATGCCCACGAAACCCCCACCCTGCCCGGCGACCATGCGGGCTACGTGCTGCGCATCCTGGGGCCGATGGAACTGGCGGGCAAATACGAATGGTATGAAGTGACCCTGGCGCCGGGCGGCGAACTGGCGTCGCAGCCGCACGATCCCGGCACCACCGAGCATTTGACTGTCATCCACGGCAACCTGGAGCTGGAAGTAGGTACGGCAAAGAAAAAGGTCAAGAATGGTGGCACGGCGCGCTATCCGGCGGACCAGCCACATATCATCCGCAACCTGGGCAAGACCGAAGGCAAGGCTTTACTCGTGGTCATCCACAGGTAATAGCCCAAGGGCAAGAACTGGGGTCGTACCCTCAGGGTACGACCCCAGCGGCAGTGGGGTTCAAGTCAGGCACTGCATTCTCCAGTGCGCAATAAGCCCCTTCCATCATGCTAAGATTTTAGAATAGACAAGATTTCCAGGCCTGGATGTCTTCGCAGAGCGTCGCGGCACCTCCTGGCTCGTCCCAGCTCCGCCACACCGCGCGCGGCATCCAGGCATCCACTGTTTTTACGGAGCCCCGCGATGACCATTTCCGACAGCACCACCACCTTCCACAACAAGAAAGTCGTCCAGTACGATCCGGACCTGCCGTTCGACGCCGCGCCCGACATCGTCTACCGTTTGTCGCTCGAATACGATGACGAGCGCAAGATGGAGGAGCTGATTGGCGGCTTCCTCGCCAAGGCCGACAGGAACACACTTGAAGCGCTGATCCTCGGCATGTGGGGCGACCCGTACGAATCGGGCGCCGACGAAGTGATCGCCGCGCTGATCGCCCACGCGCCGCAGCTGCCCAATTTGCGCGCCCTGTTCATTGGCGACATGACGTACGAGGAATGCGAAATCTCGTGGATCGTGCAAGGCAGCTACAAGCCCCTGCTGGACGCCTTCCCGCAGTTGCTGGAATTGCGCATCCGCGGCGGCAATGAACTCGTCATCGAACCGTTCGCACACCAGAACCTGCGTCGGTTCACCATCGAAGCGGGCGGCCTCGATCAAAAGATCGCCGAGGCGCTGGCGCAATCGAGCATGCCGCAGCTGGAACACCTGGAACTGTGGCTGGGCACGGACGACTATGGCTTTTCCGGCGACGTGGCGCTGTACCGCAAGGTGCTGGCGCAGCTGACTGTGCCGACCCTGCGCTACCTGGGCTTGCGCGACGCGGAAATCGCCGACGACCTGGCCGTGTGGCTGGCGGAAGAACCGCTGGTGGCGCAGCTCGACACCCTCGACCTGTCGCTGGGCACCATCGGCGAACTGGGGGCCGTGGCCGTGCTCAATCACACGCAGCTGGGCATGTTGAAGCGCCTGGACCTGTCGCACCATTACATTTCCGCGGAAAACCAGGCCAAGCTGAAGGAGCTGCCCTTCGAGGTGGTACTGGACGACCCGCAGGAAGAGGACGAAGACGACGGCGAAAGCTACCGCTACGTGGCCGTGGGCGAATAAGCGGAGTTGCCTCCTTTGCCCACGCCTCTCACCCTGCTGGCCACCGCCGGCAGCAAGCGCGTGCGCCTGATGCAGGCGGCGCGCGCGCAACTGCGCCTGCCGCCCGCGCAGGTGCTGGAATGGCGCGACTGGCTGGCGCAGCCGGATCTGCTGCCCGCATCCTTGCGCCATCCCGGCCTGTTGAAGATCGAGCCCCCCGGCGACGATCCCGCCGCCCACCTGCTGTTGCTGCAGGCGGGCTGCCGGCTGCTGGACCGTCCACTGGTCGCCGCGCCCGCACATGGCGAACTGCTAGCCATGGACGCCTGGTTTGCCGGTTTTAGCGCTGCCATGGCCGGCCTGGCGACGCAGCTGGCCGAGCTGCCGCAAACGCGCGTGGTCAATGCGCCGGCCGAGATCAGCCTCATGACGGACAAACTGGCTTGCCAGCGCCATCTGGCCACGCACGGCGTTCCCATACCGGCCTTGCTTGGACCCGTGCATGGCTACGAGCATTTGCAAGCGCTGCTGCGCGAGCATAAGCTCGACCGCGTGTATTTAAAACCGTGCTACGGCTCATCCGCGTCCGGCGTCGTCGCCTACCGGCGCAACAGGACGGGCCGCCAGCAAGCCACCACCTCGGCCAACGTGTCGCAGGCGGACGGCAAGACACGTTTGTTCAACGTCAAGCGCATGGCGCGCTACGCAGCGGAACACGACATCGCGGCTCTCGTCGATGCGCTGGCCGCGCAACAGCTGTACGCGGAAGCGTGGCTGGACAAGCCGCGCTGCGGCGACAGCCATTACGATCTGCGCGTCGTGAGCGTGGCGGGCCAGCCCGCGCACCGGGTGGCGCGCATCGGCGACCAGATGATGACCAATCTTCACCTCGACAACCGGCGCGGCGACGCGGCCGGCCTCCTGAATACTGCCGACATGCAGGCACTGGAGGAAACCGCCGCCCTGGCCGCGCGCGCCTTCCCCCACAGCCACGTGACGGGCTACGACCTCGTGGTGCGCCAGGGCCAGGCCCATGTGCTGGAAGCGAATGCCTTCGGCGACCTGTTGCCAGGACTGCTGTGGCAAGGCGCAGACACTTACGCAGCACAACTGACCCATGTTTAAAGACACACCGAGCATCCCCGACATGCACGCCATCGTGGGCAGCCACGACATCGTCTTCATCACGCTCGACACCCTGCGCTATGACGTGGCGCAAGCGCTGTACGAGGCGGGCGAACTGCCCGTGCTGGGGCGCTTACTGCCGCCAGGTGGCTGGGAACGGCGCCACTCGCCCGCCACGTTCACCTACGCGGCGCACCAGGCCTTCTTCGCCGGCTTTTTGCCCACGCCGGCCGCGCCGGGCCGCCACCCGCGCCTGTTCGCCAGCGCTTTTGCGGGCAGCGAAACGACATCGCCGCACACGTTTGCGTTCGAGGAAGCGGACCTTCCCGCCGCGCTGGCCGCACGCGGCTACCGCACCATCTGCATCGGCGGCGTGGGTTTCTTTAATAAACAGACCGCGCTGGGCACCGTGCTGCCGTCGCTGTTCCAGGAAAGCCACTGGAGCGCGGGCATGGGCGTGGCCAGCCGCCACTCGACGCAAAAACAGGTGGCGCTGGCCATAGCCCGCCTGGCAGACGGCGACCAGCGCACCTTTTTGTTCATCAACGTGGCCGCCCTGCATACGCCGAACCGCGCCTACCTGCCCGGCTGCCGCGCCGACTGCCTTGAAAGCCATGCGGCGGCCCTGCGTTACGTGGATAGCGCGCTGACGCCCCTGTTTGCCGCCTGCGCCGCGCGCGCGCCCACCTTTGCCATCGTCTGCTCGGATCACGGCAGCGCGTATGGCGAGGATGGCTACCGGGGCCACAGGGTGGCCCACGACAGCGTGTGGAACGTGCCGTATGCGCACTTTTTCATCGCCCCCGATACCGATACACCTGCCAAGGAATCCCCACCGTGAACCCAGCCGAACAACCTGGCACCCTGGCGCAGCGCATGCGCCACACGCCCTACCAGGCGTATTCCTATTCGTATCCGCACAAGGCGGCGTACCGCGCCTTGCCGCAAGCGGTGCCGCTCGCCCCCCTGTGGGCGCGGCAAGACCGCTCCGCCCTGTTCGCCTACATTCACATCCCGTTTTGCGAGATGCGCTGCGGCTTTTGCAACCTGTTCGCCATGGCCCGGCCCAGCGCCGAGATGGTCGAGCGCTATGTACAGCAAGTGCTGGTACAGATGCGCGCCCTGGCCGGCGCGCTGGGCGAACGGCGCTTTGCCCGCTTCGCTCTGGGCGGCGGCACGCCCACCTATCTGTCGCCGGCGCAGCTGGACACCTTGCTGTGCGGCGCACGCGACATCCTCGGCATCGACCTGCAACATACGCCGGCCGGCATCGAAGCGTCGCCCGAAACCATCACGGCGGAACGGCTTGCCGTGTGCCGCGCGCACGGCATCGACCGGGTCAGTCTGGGCATCCAGAGCTTTGCCGCCGGCGAAATGCGCGCGCTGGCGCGTCCCCAGCAAAACGCCACCGTGCATCACGCCATCGGTCTGATACGCGCTGCCGGCTTTCCCACCCTGAACCTGGACCTGATCTACGGCATCGCCGGGCAAACCGTCGCCAGCCTGCTGGCCTCCATCGACAGCGCGCTGGCTTTCCGGCCCGAGGAAATCTATCTGTATCCGCTCTACGTGCGCGAACAGACGGGTCTCGGCAAGGTGGCGCGCCGCCAGGGCGCGGAGTCGCTCAACCCCATCATGCTGGCGCGCGATGGCGACAGCCGTTTGACCCTGTACGCGGCCGCGCGCGACCATTTGCGCGCGCAAGGCTACGAGCAGGTCTCGATGCGCATGTTCCGCGCACCCCATGCGCCGGAACAGAACGGTCCCTCGTACTGCTGCCAGAACGATGGCATGGTGGGCTTGGGCGCGGGCGCCCGATCCTACACCTCGCGCCTGCACTATTCGAGCGAGTATGCGGTGGCGAGAACTGAGACCATCGGCATCATCGACAACTACCTTGCACTGGATGAAGCACGCTTCGCGCAGGCCGAACATGGCTATGTGCTCGACGATGCAGAACAGCGCCGCCGCTACGTGATCCAGTCGCTGCTGACTGAACCTGGCCTGGACCGCGACGCCTACACGGCACGCTTCGGCACGCGCTGCGAAGAAGACTTGCCGCAGCTGGCCGAGCTGCATGCGCTGGAATTGGTGCAAGAGGATGGCCCGCTGCTGCGCCTGAACGACCGTGGCTATGCCTACGCCGACACCATCGGCCCGTGGCTGGCCTCCGACACGGTACGCGCGCTGATGGCCGAAGGCGGCCAGGCGTGCTGACAACGCCGACAGACACGCTGTCCCTGCTGTACCGCGGCACGCTATCGAGCTGCAACTACGCCTGCGGTTACTGCCCGTTTGCCAAAAAGCGCGACAGCCGCGCCGTGCTGGCCCGCGACGCGCGCGAAGTGGCGCGTTTTACCGGCTGGGTGGCGGCGCAAGACCGGGCCATCAGCGTGCTGTTTACACCCTGGGGCGAAGCGCTGGTGCGGCGCCACTATCGCACGGCCATGCAAACCCTGGCAGCCTTTCCGCACGTGCGCCAGGTAGCGCTACAGACGAACCTGTCCGGCCCATTGAGCTGGCTGGAGAACATGCACGGGCTGGAAAAGATCGGCCTGTGGTGCACCTACCACCCGGACCAGACGACACTTGCCCGCTTTCTCGCACGCTGCGCGCGCCTGGATGCCATGGGCGTGCGCTATTCCGTGGGCGTCGTCGCCATGACCGAGCACCTGGACGCCATCCGCGCCTTGCGCGCAGCCCTGCCCGCGCACGTCTATCTGTGGCTGAATGCGTACGACCGCCGTGGCCCCGGTTACTACGCTCCCGACGATCTGGCCTGGCTGGACGCCATCGACCCGTGGTTCGCGCAAAACCGCCGCCCGTCCCCCTCGCGCAATAAACCGTGCCTGGCGGGCGAAGCGTCGCTGTCCGTCGATGGCGACGGCGAACTGGCGCGCTGCCATTTCGTGTCCGAGCGGCTGGGGAATCTGTATCTGGATGAACTGGCGGACATGCTGCAGGAAAAGCCCTGCCCGCGCTTCAAGTGCGATTGCTATATCGGCTATGCGCAGCGCAAGGATTTGCCGTTTCAGGCGGTGTTTGGGGAGGGGGTGCTGGCGAGGATAACCCCAATACAAATACCGGGGTCGTACCCTGAGGGTACGACCCCGGCTTCTGCTTCGGATTAAAAGGTTACAGCGAGATTACTGCGCCGCCACCTTGGCCGGCTCCGCCGGTGCTGCCGGCGTCATCTTCAACGACCGGCTGAGGAAGCCCCAGCGGTCTGCCACTTCTTCGATTTGCTTGGTCGTCGGCTTGCCGGCGCCATGGCCCGCCTTGCTGTCGATGCGGATCAACACGGGTGCCGGGCCGCCTTGCGCTGCCTGGGCAGCAGCAGCGAACTTGAAGCTGTGGGCAGGCACGACGCGGTCGTCATGGTCGGCCGTGGTGATCATGGTGGCCGGATAGCAACCGCCCGCCTTCAGGTTGTGCAGCGGCGAGTATTTCACCAGCGCCTTGAACTGCTCGGCGTCGTCCGACGAGCCGTAGTCAGGTACCCAGCCCCAGCCCACGGTGAACTTGTGGAAACGCAACATGTCGAGCACACCCACTTGCGGGATGGCCGCGGCAAACAGGTCGGGACGCTGCGTCATGGCCGCGCCCACCAGCAGGCCGCCATTGCTGCCGCCGCCGATCGCCAGTTTCGATGGCGAGGTGACCTTGTTGTCCACCAGCCACTGTGCCGCGCCGATAAAATCGTCGAACACGTTTTGCTTGTTCAACTTGGTGCCGGCCTGGTGCCAGGCTTCGCCGTATTCGCCGCCGCCGCGCAGGTTGGCCATCACGTAGACGCCGCCCATTTCCACCCAGGCAAGATTGGCCACGGAGAAGCTAGGCGTCAGCGATACGTTGAAGCCGCCATAGCCATACAGATAGGTCGGATTCGTACCGTCGAGCTTCATGCCTTTTTTCGAGACGATGAACATCGGCACCTTGGTGCCGTCGCGGCTGGTAAAGAATTGCTGGCGCGTTTCAAAGGCGTTCGGATCGAAATCGACCTTCGGCTGGCGATACACGCTGCTCTTGCCCGATTTCATGTCGTAGCGGTAGATGGTCGCTGGCGTGGTGAAGCTGGTAAACGAGTAGAACGTTTCCGTGTCGCCACGCTTGCCGGCAAAACCACCGGCCGAACCGATGCCCGGCAGCTCCACTTCACGCACCAGCTTGCCGTTCAGGTCGACGATCTTGATTTGCGTTTGCGCATCTTTCAGGTAATCGAGCACCAGCTGGTTATTGATCAGGTTGACGGCGACCAGGGTTTCCGCGGTTTGCGGCACGATTTCCTTCCAGTCGGCCGGCGCAGCTTTGCGCGTATCGATGGCGATCACGCGCGATTTCGGCGCATTGTTGTCCGTCTTGAAGAAGAACACGGGGCCGTCATTGTCGATGAAGGAATACGATGCGTCGAACGCTTCCAGCAAGCCCACCACCTTGGCGTTCTTCTGGCGCAAGTCCTTGTAAAAGACGCGGTTCTTGCGTTCCGTGCCCTGCGTAGCCGTGATGATCAAATAATTGCCGTCATCGCTGACGGTGCTGCCGCCGAATGCCCATTCCTTCTGGTCGGGACGGTCGAAGACCAGCACGTCGTCGCTTTGCGGCGTGCCGATTTTGTGGAAATACAACTTCTGGAAGTAATTGATGTCAGCCAGCTTGGTCGCTTCATTCGGCGCGTCATAGCGGCTATAGAAAAAACCCTTGTTGTCCTTGGTCCACGAGGCGCCCGAGAACTTGGCCCACTTGATGTGGTCCGTCAAATCCTTGCCCGATTCGATATCGCGCACTTTCCACTCGTTCCAGTCGGAACCGGAAGCGGACGTGGCATAGGCCAGGTATTTGCCGTTCGGGCTGATCGAGGTGCCGGCCAGCGCCACCGTGCCATCGGTGGACAGGGTATTCGGGTCCAGCAGCAGGCGTGGCTCGTCCGTCAGTTTTTTTACCGTGTACAGCACGGCCTGGTTCTGCAAACCATCGTTGCGGCTGTAGAAGTAGCGGCCGCCCTGCTTCGTTGGCGTAGAGAAACGCTCATAGTTCCACAGCTTGGTCAGGCGCTGCTTGATCGCGGCGCGCTCGGGGATGGTGCCCAGGTAAGACTGCGTCAGCTTGTTTTGCGCCGCCACCCATTCGCCCGTTTCCGCACTGTTGGCGTCTTCCAGCCAGCGGTACGGATCGGCGATGGTGGTGCCGAAATAGCTGTCTTGCTGGTCGACTTTTTTGCTGAGCGGATACGTCACGGGAGCGCCGTCGCCTGCCGGGCATGCTGGTGCGGACTGTGCCATGGCATTGCCACCGAAAGCGGCCAGCAAGCTGAATATGAGGGTTGCACTACGTAATTGCATGGGTTGTTTGTCTCATTGTTGGATGTCGAGGAAAGCAGGCCGCTCAAACACGCGTGGCGGCTGCCCATGTTGACTTTCGCCAAGAGAAATCATAGCGCGGATTGCCACTTTTAAAGCACAGTTATCTGAGCGATTTGCCGTTTTTTGTTTGCCATTTTCACAGGAAACGCCGTGGTAAATCACGTTTTTGGGGAGAATCGGCAAACTGAGGGGCAGGAAAGAAACATTGTCAAAAGCTAATACGTTTCATCAAGCTGTCATAAATCTTCTTTACTATAGGCAAGATGTTCATGGCCCGCCCAGAGGCCGTGCCGCCACATCCGCCTATGCACACTCTCGCCCTCCCTTCCACCACCGCCGCGCCGCCTGGCGCGATGCCATCGAATGTAGCTTACCTGAAGCCACCATCAGCCCCCATGTCCATCGAAGGTACGGATGCCTTGCACGATATCCTGGCGGGCCGCAAGCTCAGCGCGCTGTTCCAGCCCATCATCCACATGCACAGCGGCGACATCATCGGCTACGAAGGCTTGATACGGGGCCCGTCCGACAGCCCCCTGCACGCGCCGATGAATCTGTTCAAGGTGGCGCGCGCGCATGACCTGACCCTGGAAGTGGAACACCTGTGCCGGCAAGTGGTGCTGGAACGCTTTGCCGAACTGCAGCTGCCCGGCAAGCTATTTCTCAATGTCAGCCCCGAATGCCTGCTGCTGCGCAATGCCCGCCATGGGGAAACGCTGGAATACATCGAGCACATCGGCATCAATCCGGACCGTGTCATCATCGAGCTGACGGAAAACCAGCCCACCTACGATTACGAGCTGATGCGCGAAGCGGTAATGCATTACCGCAATATGGGTTTCCAGATCGCCATCGACGACCTGGGCGAAGGCTTTTCCAGCCTGCGTCTGTGGTCGGAACTGCGCCCTGAATACGTGAAAATCGACATGCATTTCATCCAGGGTATCAATCATGACCCTGTGAAACTGCAATTCGTGCGCTCGATCCAGGAAATCGCGGAAAAATCGGGCACGCTGGTGATTGCCGAAGGCATCGAGGCGCAGACGGAATTGCTGGTCTTGCGCGACCTGGGCGTGGCCTTCGGCCAAGGCTATCACCTGGGCCGTCCCAACGCGGTGCCGGCGCGCGCCCTGCCGGCCGAAGTGGTGCAGGCGCTGGGGCGCAACGGCGTGGCCGTGTATCCGCAACGCAGCAGCCTGGAAAAGAACGGCGCCAGCATCCGCAAGCTGCTGCACAAGGTGGCGGCCGTTTCGCCCGAGAAAAACAATAACGAGGTGTACGACATTTTCCTGAAGGAACCGAAGCTGATGATCATCCCCGTCGTCGATGACGGCGTGCCGCTGGGCCTGATCAGCCGCTTTGAAATGATCGACCACTTCGCCCGCCCCTACCAGCGCGAACTGTATGGCAAGAAATCGTGCAGCCTGTTCATGGATGCCACGCCTCTCGTTGCCGACCACGAGACGAGCTTGCAGGAACTCAGCTACACCATGGTGCAATCGGATGCCCACCATCTGTTCAACGGCTTCATCATTACCGAACACGGCCGCTACCTGGGCATGGGCACGGGACACGACCTGATGCGCGAAATCACGCAGATGCAGATCAATGCGGCCCGTTACGCCAATCCGCTGACGCAACTGCCGGGCAACGTGCCCATCAACGAACATATCGACCGCCTGCTGCACAGCGGTAGCCGCTTCTGGGTCTGCTACTGCGATCTCGACCACTTCAAGCCCTTCAACGATGTGTATGGCTACCGCAAGGGTGACGACGTGATCCAGCTGACGGGAGAAATCCTCAGCAGCCATTGTGACCCGAACCGCGACTTCATCGGCCACATCGGCGGCGACGATTTCATGATTCTGTTCCAGAGCGAAGACTGGGAAACGCGCTGCCAGGCCATGCTGGAGCGGTTTGCCGCCGCCATCCTCGCCTATTACAGCACAAGCGACTGCGAACGGGGCGGCTACATCAGCGAAGACCGGCAGGGCAAGAAAGTGTTTTATTCATTGATCAGCCTATCCCTGGGCGTCATCAAGGTCGAGGCGCACCAGTACTACACCCACCATCAGATCGCCACGCAGGCGGCGGAAGCGAAGAAGCAGGCGAAGAAAATCCACGGCAACAGCCTGTTCCTGGACCGGCGGCAAGGCACGGGCGTGGCGCGCATGGATGCCTAGCCAGGGGCAATAGCAAGAAAATGCATGGGGATCAGATACGCACGAGGTCGCCAAATGCATTGCTGCTGCGCGCAGCGGGCAAGAATGCCAGGCTGATCAGGTCGCCATCGCGGCGCGCCTGCACGCGGCAACCGCCCAAGGGCACATCCACGAACAGGCCGCCGTATGCCGTGTCCGGTTCCAGGCCGCCGCCCGTGACGTCTTCCCCGGCACCGATGAAGACGCGGCCCGAGACCACGGCCAGATGCACGCTCACGTGCGGCTCGGAAAGTTCATCGTGCACGACCAGGTCATACGCACCGTCGCCACCCACGTTGAAAAAGGCTCTGTCCCCGATAAGTAGGGGAATTCCGAGAATTTTCCTGGGGCCCTGCTGTCTGACGGTACATATTAGACAAACGGGAGCCTTCCATGCAGCCAGCCCAGTGGAAAACCTTCATCGCCCAGTTCACCGCACTGAGCCAGCGTCAACGCCTGGCGAGCATCACCCTGCTGCGCGGGGCAGCGCCGCAGGACGCCGTCGTGGCACTCGTCGAAAGCGTGGCCCGGCAGCGCTTGCACTGTCCTGCCTGCAACAGCAGCCATGCTCACCGGCATGGCCACGCGCACGGACTGCAGCGCTATCGCTGTGTGGCCTG